>DATEBN010000122.1:0-5114 GCA_035287785.1 Candidatus Babeliales bacterium | reverse complement strand
GCGGCTGTCTCCATACAATATAGCTTTACTTCGACATCATCACGTTGACGTTGACTACGCAGGTGACCAGCCAAAAGAAATGTTATTTTAGATATTTTGCGCCGGGCTTATTTTATTGTCAAAACAGCTAAATTATTTTGGCTGAAACTAGCAGCTCATGCAGCCGCTCAGCTTGCACTATAGGATCGCCAAATTTTTGGATAAATTTAACTAATTTAAGATTATTTATTTCGCAGTGTTTTACTGTAGCTTGCTCCACATAAGCTTGCTCTAAAGCATAATTCTCAGAAAAACCGGCTAACTGATCGCTGTCTCGGCCCCGTACTTGCAAGAATTTATCGCGATCAGCTTGAGACACTTCTAGTAAAATTACGATATCAGCATCGGGAAAATATTTTTGATCCAGCTGGGTTAACTCTTTGAAAACTGGCAAATATGGATCACTGGCTGGCAATAACCAATCCATGCCGGGCTGCCCGAGATAATCACCATTAATTTTAAAAAAATAGGTATCTAATAAGACTAATTCGCCAGCTTTACGAATTAGATCAGCATCGATATATTTAGCCGCCCACAGTTGCCTGAAAGAGAATAGCGCTAACGCTGGACCATATTTAACTTGATTACGAGCGATATCTGGCCAAGCACCCACTTCTGGTTCTGATACGCAAGTAATATTTAATTTTTCAGCTAAAATTCTCGCCAGAGTAGATTTGCCACACCCAGAGATGCCCGAGAATGCTATAATTTTACCAGTTAATTTTAAGCCCATAAAATCGAACCTATCTTACAACTTTACTAAAAAATTCTGTCACGCGTTCGTGGTGAGTGTTCTTCGTAGCTCGAAGAGCGAAGTAGAAAGTATCGAACCATTAGCCCACAAATTGCTCGATAATCTCAGCTAACTCTTTTTTATCTTTAAACCCAGTGAACTGCTTGACAACTTTGCCGGCGCGACAAATCACAAAAGTCGGGATCCGTACAATATAAAATTTACGCACTAAGCTCTCAGCATCATCGGTATTGATTTTAATAAATTTAATTTTACCAGCAAAGTGCTCTGCTAAATCTTCAAAATTAGGCAACATTTGGTTGCAGGCGCTACAATGTGGCGCCCAGAAATCTAAAATTACGGGAATTTTACTTTGCACAACTTCGCGCTCTAGTTCATCTAAAGTGCTAATCGAACTCACCAAATTAGACTTGGTAGTTTTGGGCTGGAAATAACGAGCTAAATTTTGTTTCGCTAACTCAGAATTAAAGCCAATGGATTGCAAAAATCTATCAGCGTCTAATGCCGCTTTGTTACCTTCGGCACATGCAATGCCAGCTTGCCGATAGTAACTATCGCTAACTTCACCAGCCGCAAATACGCCTGGTTTAGAGGTAGCTTGGGTGCGCCCGTGCACTTTAATATAGCCAGCTTGGTCTAATTCTAATTGTCCGACAAATAGCTTGGTGTTAGGGTCGTAACCAATCGCTAAGAACACCCCATCGGTAGCTAGCTGCGAAACCTGCGATTGATTAGTAACTAAATCTTTAGTTACCAGCTCGACACCGGTCACTTCTTTACCGTTACCAATAATTTTTTGAATTTTACTGTTATAAATAATTTTTATTTTAGCTTCAAGCGCTTGTATCCGCGCCTGCATTCTGGCTGAGGCACGTAATTTATCACCGCGCACTACAATGGTAACTTGCTTAGCATACGCCGCTAACTGTAACGCTTCTTCCATCGCCGAATCACCCCCGCCTACTACTACTACATTTAAATCTTTAAAATAGGGCGCATCACAAATCGCACAGGCACTAACACTCTTGCCCCAATACTCTTGTTCACCCGGCACCCCTAAAGTTTTGGGGGTAGCCCCGGTTGCTATAATTATAGAAAGCGCATTCAGCTTAAGTTTATCAGTCGTCGTAATTTCATAGGGCCATTTAGAGAGATCTACTTTTTCAACCGTAGCGGTCATAAAATTAACCCCGATAGCCTGGTTTTGCGCTCTTAACTTAGTAATTAAATCTGGTCCTAAGATTAATTTTTCCCCGGGCCAATTTTCTACGTCAGTTGTACCCATTAATAGACCACCAGGCTTACTACCCTCTAAAATTACGGTATGTAACCCGGCCCTAGCAGCATAGACCCCTGCCCCTAATCCGGCTGGACCAGAACCAATAATCGCTACTGGCACCAATTTGCGATAATTATTAATTAAGTTTAAGTCGAATTCCGGATTAGCCTCGAGCTGCTTATAAAAATGAGCCGTTCCTAGGACAATTACCCCAACTACTATACTTACTAAAATTTTAGTGCTAAAACGAGCCATAATTGACAAAAATCCCATAAAAACTATTATTAAAACTAGTTACTTTAAACTTGAAATTTATTACAACCTGATATTATAACCTGTAAAATCTGAAAGATTACCAAGGTCTCTCTATGAAAGTTAACATGCGTTTAAAAATTTTGTTAGCCCTCTGGATTAGTATCAGCACGATTAATACCAATGTTATTTTAGCAGTTAAACCTGTAAATCTTACTGTTAAAGCCCCTGCATTAGCCCCCGAAAATAATCCTGAAGCCGAAACCCAGTTGCTAATAGAAGCCTGTGATAAATCTTACGAACAATTTAATCAAGTCGAAGCGCTATTAGAACGCCTGGTACTGGTCTCTAACCGTAATATGCTTAAATTAGAACCAGCTAAGCAAGCTCAAGTTAAAGCTAAGATTATCGAACTGCGCCAGTTAGTAAATAAATTTAAAAATAATATCGCCATGAGTAGTTCGCCTATGGATATTGCACTGTTTACACAAGCTAATAATCTATTTTTAAATGTGATTGATCTCGGCCTAAAAGATAGTTTACGCAGCTGGCCTACCCCTGATTTAAGTAGCTTGGAATCTGAATTTGCCCGGGGCGCTAAACTGCCTAGTCCAGCGCAAATCATGCAAAAAGTCACCAATAACCAAGCGATTTTAGAACGTATTACCGAAGATTCATATCATGTCGGCACTAATCACTACCAAAGAACTTATAAGAAATTATGCACTCGGCTTGGTTTATGGTGGGATAAAGCAGCTAAGCCACAGTATTTAATTCCGGCGGCCACCCTTGGTTACGGCGCTTATTTAAAGTTAGCACCCCAAGATAATTGGCTAGCTAAAGGATTTAAATTAGCGAGCGTAGATATTAACGACCCTAAGGTGGTGGCTGGTGGTATTGCCATGAGTGCCGTTATACCTAGCGTAAAAGAATACACCAAAGAATATGTGGGCAATTGGTTATTGTATACGATCATCGGCTTAGGTTTGGGGATCGATAAATTTAAAAAAGAAAGCGAAATGCGTATTGATACTAGCTTGCCATTTGATAAAGCGTTACAAGCGACACTTCTAGGTACCTATATTGCAATTGCCAGTCGCGATCAATCAAGCTCAATCGGCCCCTGGGTTAAACACAAATTCACCAATTTACATGAAAAATTACAGGGCATGCCGATTACCAAAACAGCGGCTGAAAAACTCAAAGAAGAAACTATGCCGTTGGTTACTTTTGATGACATTATTGGTAATCAAGAAATTAAAACTAAATTTAAGTTATTAGCAGACTATATTACTGACCCAGAAAAATTTGACTCGGCCGGCTTGACTCCCGAACGCGGTTATTTACTAGTTGGCGGCTCCCGCGCTGGTAAGAGCTTTATGGCTAAAGCGCTTTATGGCGAAGTAAAAAGATTAAAAAGAGCGGATGAACGCTATTGCAGATTTGCCCAGATTCATGCCTCATATATTAACACCTATGGCTTTAAATTTGCCATGGATGCTCTGCGAGCTGATGGGCCATGTATCGTTTTTATTGATGAAATTGATTTATTAAATCTAAATCGTGATGACCACGGCAAACCCAACGAGCTCTTAAGCTCAATCTTAACCTGGATGGGTGGCGAAGTTGAAACTAACCCAAACAAACAGATGATTATTATAGCCGCCACTAATCGCCCTGATAAGATCGATCCAGCTTTACGCCAACATGGTCGCTTTGGCGAGATTATTCCATTTCGTTATCCAACCTATGACGAAAGATTAGAGTTCTTAGTCAAGAAGTTAAATAAAAATGGGATTATGTTAACCATGGATATGATTAAGCAGCTTGCCCAAGAAACTGATAATCGCCCTTATGATGACCTAGAAGCGATTATGAATAGCGCTTTGCAATTAGCTTTCTGTGAGCATCGTCCAGTTGAACAACAAGATTTTCAAAATGCTTTAGATCAAAACGTGCACCATATCGCTAATAATTGCCAAGCTTTAATCTTAACTGAACAAGAGATTAAAATTGTGGCGGCACATCAAGCTGGTCAGGCTTTAGCTACCCATTTAATCCAACCAACTGAACGGATTAGCATGGTGACCACCGAACCAATTAATCAACCGGTACCAGAACAACCAGCCCAAAATCACAGCTTATATCAGCCGAGCGTGCAACATGGTACAACCTTAACTTACCCAATGGCACCACGCAGCCAGTTCCATAATCAAGCACAATTGATTCAGCTAACACAACTCGAATTGGCTGGTCATCTTGCCCAGACAGTTTTATTGGGAACCTGTGCTTATGCCTATAATAAGGCTGCACAAGATCGTGCTTTAGAACTAGCTATGCAAATCACACTCGATGGCCTGAATATTAATAGCTTGTCCAAACAAAACTTGGCCCTTAAGAAAGATGCTGCTATAGCGCTAATTGAACAGCTAAAGCGCGACACCCTCCAGCTTTTAGCCACTAATAAGGCTAAACTCGAACAGATTTATGCTGCTCTATTAAAACAAAAAACTATTCGTGAAGCTGATTTTTACAAGCTAATTGATTAAAATTACCCGCAAGCTAGCAGCTCTAATCAAAACAACTTCCCCAATTAAGTTTTAAACGAACCCTAGACTTAGAATAATATCGCAATTATCATAAATTATATAAATATGATAACTCTGATAGCTAAATCTATAGAACTTGGAGAAAAATGTTTAAACGCTTACTAAGATTGCCAATCGACGGGTCTAATAGCATGATGCTTTTTGGACCCCGCGGTACTGGAAAAACTTCTTGGATTAAAGC
>DATEBN010000121.1:0-16497 GCA_035287785.1 Candidatus Babeliales bacterium | reverse complement strand
TTAGACGAAGCTACTGATAAGTGGGGCGTGAAGATTAATCGCGTTGAGTTACAAGAAGTTAGTCCGCCAGCCGATATTAAACACGCCATGGAAAAGCAGATGCGCGCGGAACGTGATCGCAGAGCTGTAATTTTGGAAGCTGAAGGTAAAAAATTTTCCGAAATCTTAGAAGCTGAAGGACAACGTCAGTCGGATATTCTTAGAGCCGAAGGTACAGCACAAGCGCGGATTATTGCGGCTGATTCGGAAGCTGTCGCTAGAATTAAATTAGCTGAAGCTGAAGCTGGCGCGATTCAAGCATTACGTGAAGCGTTACCTAAGGGCGTTGATCCCCAAGCTTACTTAATCGCGATGGGTTATATTAAAGTGCTGCCAGAGATCACTAAATCTGGTAACGGTAAACTAGTTGTTGTGCCATATGAAGCTAGTGGCGTGATGGGCTCTTTAGCTGGAATAAAAACACTTTTTGAGCAAACCAACAAATTTGATTAACTTTCCAGTGCAGCTCTAATCAACGGATCAGTGGTAAGAGCTAGCATACCCGCACGATTAGCACCAAGTTCAATTAAGCGTAAAGCCGCAGCGGTTTTATTATGTCTAATAGCTGTTTCTAACGGGGTTGTTCCAATCCTGCCTGGTACATTAATATTTACACCAGCACCAATTAATTTATCAATTGCCCAGACTTTGCCTTCTAGGGCGGCCTCATGTAGTGGTGTAATTTCTGCTATACCAAAACGGCTATTTTCGATTGCTGCTTTACTTGTAGTTTCAACTAGATCTTCTAAGCCATTAAGATCATCTGCGGAAATAGCATGGCGAAATAATATAAAAGATCTTTCGTTGTCAGATAGGGGGTCTAAAAGATCATATACGGCTATACTATCAGTCAAAATAGTTAAATAGCAGCTAGCTATGGTAACTAAAAAAAGGTTTTTTAAATTTTTCACAAATAACCCCTAAATTAAGCAATATTACCTTTAAACTCCCAATATTTTTAGGTCAATAGCCCCCATTAATAGTGTTATTGAACTGTGGTCTAAAAATTATAGTTAATCTTAAGATAGCAAAAAACTGCTTAAATAAGCAATAAAGTGCTCTTTGGTATTTAAATAGCTTGATTGGTAGCTATTATTGCTTAATTTTTAATTTAACAGGGATATAGTTGGCTAGTTGACGCTATTTTTGGCTGGTTTTAATTTCAAATTTAGTCGCTTTTAGTAGCCGTAATAAAAATTTCGTACCAGCAGGTGGCCATGCTAAACAGGGTAGACTTGATATTTCTCGGGTTATAGGGGTCAGCGACCAGGGTGCCAAAGGCTAGGATAGAGGCAGCGAATAGTTGTAAGATTTTTTGCGCGACCGGATCACTGGTGTCAGGGTTAGAGCTAAAGCTATTCTTGGTATGATTGGCTGAGGTTAAATTAGTTGGATTAGTTTGGTTAGCGATAGCTGTGACAGGGTAAATTTGGGTTGTAGTAGTGCTACTAGCATAGATAAAAAATAATAATAAATTGGGTATTTTGAGTATTGCTGATTTAGTGCGAACTGAGATTGATACCATGGCTGATCCCATAGATTTTACTTCCCCCTGGTTTAAATTTAATTATTTGATGATTAGTGGGAATATTAAAAATTTAGAGATAGTAGATGCAATAGTTCTAAATTTTAAGCGTAAAAGAGTTTAAATTAATCGATTTATTGCTTTGTTTAAACTGCTTTTGCTAGATTAATTATAAGTTAATGCAAGTATTTAAAGGTTATTATTTAGGAGGTTATGATGTATAAAATTCAGGGCTTGGGTTTATTTTTCACACTTTTAATTTATCAAATGCCCGTTCAAGCTGCGGATGATAAAGGTTGTTCGAGCGGCTCTTATAGTAGTATGACTGCTGAATTACCAACTGATACCGTTGATAAGCTGAATGTCATATTTACGCCAGAATTAATCTATCAAATATTAAATTCAAAAATAGATGTTTTGCCTACTACACTTGAACGGCATGGCTTTCGTGTTTTACAATACCAATTAAACCCTGTATCTGTAGTTGTAGTAGAGCATCCATTGATTTCAGGCTATGTTATAAAATTTCAAAGAGATCCTATTCAAGGTGCCCTCGGTAAATTTAAAGAACAATATGGTATCTTCAAAAAAAGAATTTTAGCTACACGCGCAATTAATGCTGAAAGGCTGCGTGAATTTATTGCCGAGAATGATTTTAAGTATGTTAAAGTTCCGCAAAAATATATTTATTATCTTGGTGCAAATAAATTTCCAGTGTTATTAGCAGAAAAAATTGACCTAACTAACGAGCGTACCCTAAATGATTTAAATATATTTGAGATCAAGGAAATTTTAGCGCTAGTAGAATCTTCTCAGGGCATATTGGATTTAAAGCCACAAAATATGGCTATAAAGCGTGAATATGTCATTTTTTTTGATACAGAACGCCAACGTGAGCCGGTAATATGGCCACATATTCTCATAAGAAGTTTTATTCCCTTTAGAAATGAGATTAATCCTATATATCACGCATTAGTCGATCAGTGGTTTCATGTACTAGTCGATAAATGGCTTAAGACAATTGCTATCCGATAGGATTTTGATTATGTGAATGATAGTGGTCGCAATGCTAGCGGTGATACAGCATCTAGTTTATTGGAACGAAAAGATTGGCCATTAGATGTTACAGCTGACGTTGATTAATTATAACTATTTAATGTTCGGCAGTACTTTGTTGCTTAGTGGGTATAACTGCATTAGCAAGTTCCGGCGTGATATTAATACTAGCTGAGATAGGAGCATGATTTGGAGTTAAGATCTGGACTTTAATCACTTTGCGTAAATTAGCTTCGGCGATCTTAAATTTATAATTATGATATTCAAGCAGGTCATCTTTTTTTGGTAAATGTTGTAAGCGTTCGGTTAGAAAGCCGCCGAGTGTCGCAGAACCTTCGGAGGGGAATTCGACCTTGAGCATAGTGCTAAGTGACTCGATGCTAATACTAGCGTCTACGAGCCAGCCGCCAGTTGGCAAAGGCACAATTTTGTGATGTACAGCTTCATGCTCATCGGCAATTTCACCTACAATTTCTTCTAAAGCATCTTCGAGTGTTACTAAACCGGTCATAGAGCCATATTCGTTGAGTACAATCGCCATATGGCCATGTTGCTGCTTAAATTCGCGTAACAACTGACTAACTTTTAAGCTTTCTGGTGTAAATAAAATTGGTCTAATAAAGCGCTTAATGGGCAACTGCTTATATTGCTCTGTATTAATAATGGCGAGCAAATCTTTTTGATACAAAATCCCAATAATATTAGTTGCTTTTTGGTGAAAAATTGGGATTCGCGAGAAATGATATTGCGAAAATATTTCTAAGGCTTCAGCTACGGAAGATTCAGAGTCTAGAGCAATAATTTCAGTATCTGGGACCATAATTTCTCGAACGGAAGTGCGACTCAAGCGAAAAATATTTTGTAACATGGCCGTCTTATCTCGTTCGAGTAAGCCATGTTCTTCGATATGCTGGATTAAATATTTAATCTCTTTCTCACTAGAGTCTAATTTTAAAATGGGATTATTTTTATTGATTTTGCGCATCACATATTTAGATAATTGATCTAGCGCTTGAATAAATGGTAATAATAAATAGTAGCTTTGGTGAATAATTCCCAAGGCGCCAGAAATATAATATTCACCATGTGTCTTAGCGATATTTTTAGGAATAATTTCGCCAAAAATTAAAATAGCGGCCGTCGCAATAAAAATACCGATTGCAAAGCCTAATTTGGCCGACCACATAAAACTCTTGAATAATAGTTCGATTAAATCAGTGATTAGCGCGGCTGAAACTGAATTAACTAAACTACTGACAATTAAAGTTAGAATAATCAAATGTTGTGGATGATGCTCTAGCACTTTTAAAATGGCGCTATATTTTGGCATAGCGCCTGACAGCTCTCGGATTTTATATGGTCGCAAAGCTGTAATGCAAGTTTCTAAGAAAGCAAAAACAGCACAAATAATTAGTGATATAACTAGAGCCGTTAATTTTAAGGTTATAAAACTACCCATTTAATTTATTTCTCGCTTTAAATTTATTTATTTTATTTTTAATACTTATTCTTCTTCGTCTGGAATATTGCGAAATTCTTTATCGAAAAAAGACTGTAAGCGTTTAGAACGAGATGGATGCCTTAATTTGCGCAATGCTTTAACTTCAATCTGACGAATACGTTCACGCGTAACTGAGAAATCTTTGCCCACTTCTTCTAAAGTATGCTCAGACGCAACGTCGATCCCAAAACGCATTTTTAGCACTTTTTCTTCTCGGGGTGTGAGTGTTTTAAGCACTTCACGGACACGTTCTTTCAGGTCGTTATTAGCGACAATATCAGCTGGTGAAGATTCATCTTCGTTTTCAATGAAATCTTTAATAAACGCATCTTCACCATCACCAACTGGTGTTTCGAGCGAGATGGGCTCTTTCGAGATTTTAATAATATTTTTGATCTTTTTTTCGTCGATATTGAGCTCTTTAGCTAGTTCAGCATGGGATGGCTCGCGACCATGTTCTTGTAAAAATGTATGCTTAATTTTGCTGATTTTATTTAGCGTTTCGACCATATGTACTGGTACACGAATCGTGCGAGATTGATCAGCAATTGCCCGCGTAATCGCTTGTCTAATCCACCAAGTGGCATAAGTTGAAAATTTAAAGCCACGGGAGAATTCAAATTTTTCAACCGCTTTCATCAAGCCAATGTTGCCTTCTTGAATGAGATCTAAAAAGTGCAATCCACGATTAATATATTTTTTAGCGATGTTTACGACTAAACGTAAATTTGCTTTAGCTAAGCTATCTTTGGCGCGTTTATCGCGAATTTGGCATTGCATTAATTGCTGATGATATTTAATGATCTCAGCTGTCGGCAAACCAACTTCACTTTCGATATTTTTAATCGTTTTTTGAATGGTTCTAATTTGCTTGTCGAGTTCTGTTGCTAGATCTTTTTGTGCTTCAGTTTGGTTTTTAATAGCAGTTAAGCGATCTAATTCTGTGCGATATTCAGCCGTAGTGACTTCGCGTTCTTTAATCTTAGCGAGTGCTTTTTCGATGCGTTTACCGATTTTGCGAATAAATTTATTCGCAAAGCGAATTGTCTTGACTGTGGCAAAAATTTGCGCTTTATTTTCTTTAATTTTGTCTAGCATGGCTTGCTTGTTGCTGACAGTGCCAGATTTATCACGGTATGTACGATAAATCTTAATTTCGTTCTCCATTAAATCACGAATTTGATTAATCGTGCTTAATAAAGATTTTTGCTCTTCTTCGAGTTTAGGTAAATTTTCTTCGTCAAACTCTGAAAACTGAATTACGTCTTTAAGAGCGACGCCATTTTTAGGAATTTTTTCACCGATAGCTAGTAATTCTTTAACCATAAAGGGAAAATGTATAATCGCATCGATCGATTGCTCTTTGCTTTCCGAAATCTCAGTCGAAATCGCCGTTTCAGTTTTTTTATTTAGTAATGGGATTTTACCAATATCGCGCAGATAAGCTTTAACGCCATCTGTGACCTGTACTGAGCCGGTACTGACGATTTCCGAAGCTTCTTCGTCGTCACCATGATGATCAGCTGGCTCATCTTCTTCATCTTCTTCGAACTCTTCGGTGAGTGTGACAGTGCCTGATTTAGGTACCACTTTACTAACGATATGACCTAGATGTAGATCTTCGTCGCCACCAGCCGTTAGCTCTTCAGTCATGATTAATTCAATATTGTCTTTTTCAATTAAGTGTAAAAAATCATTAATTGTTTTGTCGTCTAAGTTGTTTTCTTGGCAAAAACCCATAATCTCTTCATAGGTCAAAATGCCTTCTTCTTTACCGCGTTGTAACAGCTCAATAACTTGTTCATTAGTATCTAAAAAATTAGCTTTTTTAGATTCAGCCAAGCTAATTTTTTTCTTAACGGTTGGTTTGGCACTCATTTTATTTCCCCCAATAAGGTTATTTTTAATTTTTGAAATTCAGCTACGGTTTTGGCCAGTGAGCTATGATCTAAATTGTCTTGTGCACTGGTAATTTGTTGCTTGGTTTGACCAATAATTACTTTCCAACGTTTTTGCAAAAACAATAACATAAAATGTTTAAACTCCTCAGGGCCAGTTTCGGCACCTTCAGACATAATCGTTTGTCGGACAAATTCTTGCTCAGTTAGTTCTAAGCTACTTAAAATTTTTTCGAAATTATAAGTAATATTAGCTATTGGTAGATTATTTTGGGTATTAATTAACGCTGCTAAAATTTTACTAAACGGTGCTGATAATTGTGTTGCTAGTGGGTAATATTGACTAATAAATAATTCAGGTTGGTTGATAATAGCCGCAAAAATTTTCTTCTCAATGGTATCTACTTGTGTATCTATTACTGGTGTATCTATGGAAGTACTATGCACACTATTACTAATTTTATTTAAATTAGCGGGTGTAGCTTGGGTATTAATAGACCCATTAATAACACCAGAGTTTAAATTATTAGTGGTGCTAGCAGTATAGTTAGGATTAGTTTTAGTGGGTTTAACCCGTAAACTTGCCACTGGTAATCCTAAAGATCTGGCAGCATCTTCGAGCAAAATCGAACGCTTTAATTGGTCTGGTATATGATTAATAATATTAAGCAATTTCTCGATACCTTGAATTTTATTAGCTAATTTCTCGTTGTTAAATGATTTGCAAGAACGTTCCACGATAAATTTATAGATATCTTGCGATGCTGCGATGGCTGTTTCTAGCGTTTCGCCACTAGTTAAAAAAGAGGCTGGATCGGCCCCTTCTGGCAAGATGATGACTTTGACTTCAATGTTAAAGTTCCAGCATAATTCTGTCAAGCGTAGGATCGCTTGTTGACCGGCTTGATCACTGTCATACAGCACATAAATTTGGGTGCAAAAACGAGAGATCAGTTTAATATGTTCAGTGGTGCAGGCGGTGCCTAAGATCGCAACGACATTGGGATAACCATGTTGAAAAAGCGCGACACAATCGGTGTATCCTTCAACTAAGAATACTGAATCTTGTTGTTGAATAGCTTTACGAGCTTTGTCTAAGCCGAATAGGAGTGATCCTTTATTAAAATAGGGATTTTCACGAGAATTATAATATTTGGCTCGTTGATCTTGCGGCTTAAAAACTCGGCCACCGAAGCCACAATAGCGCCCCAAATAATCGGTAATTGGGAAAATAATGCGGTCTTCAAAAGGCGAGTAAGTATTGGTTTTAGTTTGGATTAAAATATTAGCTTTGACTAAGTCAGCTAATAAAATATTCTGACTGCTAGCAAAATTTATTAGTGATTTAATCGCGGCTGGACCATCAGCAAAATAGCCAATCTTAAACTGGTCAATCGTGTCAGCTGTAATTTTACGTGCTTCGGTCAGATATTTATAAGCTAAGCTGTTTTTTGTTAAATTCTTCTGACACCATAAAGTTACGATTTCACAGGTTTTAAAATGTTGTTTTTCAGATTGGAGCTCTTGTTTTAGTTGATCACGAGTAGCCAAGCTTTCTGGCACTTGTAAATTATATTTAGCGACTAAAAGCTTAGCAGCATCGATTTGAGAGCAATTTTCGATTTTAGCGGTAAAACCAATCGCATCACCATTAGCATGGCAACCGAAGCAGTAAAAAATGCCTTTGTGAGGACTAACAGTGAATGAGCCGGTTTTTTCATGGTGGAATGGACAACGCCCTTTCCAATATACACCAGCTTTTTTGAGCGAGGTATGTTCTCGCACTAAATCAAGAATATCTAGGTTAGATTTAATAAATTCAAACAGGTCCATAGTGTTAGTATTATAGCGGAAAATTGTGGGAATAGCTAAAAGCTAACTTTTATTTTTGGTATAGCTGTATAGCCCGATGCCAGCAGTTATAATTCCGAGCGCAATTACTTGTTGCAAGCCCAGAGGGGTGCACCAACTGAGTAATTCTTGATCAGCGCGCCAAAAATCTACTATAAATCTTTCTAGACCGGCTAAAATTAAATAAATCCCCGTGAGTTGCCCCGGTTTAGTAAAATATTTTTGGGCGAAATAATACATAAATAAAAATATACCCAAGAGTAGTACTGAACTATATAACTGGGTCGGATGAATTTTAGTAAATTTTAGCAACTCTGGTACCAACACATCGGGGTGTGTATAAATTACGCCCCAGGGCAAATTAGTGATTTTACCGTAACAGCAGCCCGCTAAAAAGCAGCCAATGCGAGAAATACTATGTAATAATGGGGTATAAATTGCGGCGAGATCTAGTAATTTTAGCCCCGAGATTTTTTGGTATTTTAAATAAGCTGGCAAGAATATTAAAATTGCTAACAGCGCGCCTAAAACTGAGTAGCCTGGTTCCCATAACGCTAAGATATCTAATGGCGAACTTAATTCTGACCAGCTACCGAAAGCCCACAGTAATCTACCACCAATAATCGCCACTGGGATGCTAATTAATAAAATATTGTCGAACTGCTCAGTAGTTAATATTTTCGATCTGGCTGGGTTTTTTAATAGTAAATATCTAAAAACTAAGATACCAATAGCGATCATTAAGCCATAACAGTTGAGATAGATGGGGCCGTAAATATGGGCTAAATTCGGGAACATAAATACTCTCTTTATGGTTGGATTATGTTTGGGCTTGTCTCGACCGTAGCTTTAGCAAAATTTATTAGTTGGCTTGCCCCGACATAGCTTTAGCGAAGTCGGGATTTAAAAATTAAGAGCGAAATTGCAGCTGGTGTCATGCCCTTAATTAAGTTAGCTTCAGCGATATTTTGAGGCTGATATTTAATTAACTTTTCTTGTAACTCTTTCGATAAGCCCGGTATCGCTTTAAAATCTAATGTCGCTGGGATGGCTAAATCACGATACTTAATGCTCTTATCGATCTCTTTTTGTTCACGTTTAATATACTCAGCATATTTAATCTCAGCGTAAATAATTTCAATTGCGCGACCAGATAAATCTAAATTTAAGTTTAATTTAGCTAAATTATAAATCGCCTGTGGATCACACTCTAGTTCGCCAAAAAGTTTTAATAACTGCGCGTCGGTTTTAGTGCTTCTAAAATTTTCTAGTGCTTGCAAAACAGCATTATTTTCTTGCGCGATTTCACGATATAAATTTTCACTAAGCATGCCCAGCTGATAAGCTTTAGGACTTAGGCGCATAAAACTATTATCTTGACGCAATACAATGCGGCGCTCAGCGCGCGAAGTAAACATACGATACGGTTCTTCAACTCCGAGTGTTACTAAATCGTCAATCATCACGCCAATGTAACTTTCTTCGCGACTTAGTGTAAATGGCGCTAAATTTTTAGCTTTCAAGTGGGCATTGATGCCGGCTATAATCCCCTGGCCAGCTGCTTCTTCATAACCGGTAGTACCATTAATTTGACCAGCTAAAAATAACCCTGGGATCGCTTTGAGTTCTAAGCTATGTGATAATTGGCTCGGACAAACATAATCATATTCGACGGCATAACCAGCTTTAGTAATTATAGCTTGTTCGAAACCTTCGATCGTGCGAATAAATTTTTCTTGCACTTCAATAGGCATAGCGGTTGATAAACCACTTGGATAAATCTCTTCGTAAGTCGCATCTTCTGGCTCTACAAAAACATGATGCCCGGATTTATCAGCGAAGCGCATAATTTTGTCTTCGATTGATGGACAATAACGTGGTGGTTTGCCCTGAATCTTACCAGCAAAAATCGGCGAATGAATCGCGTTGTCTAAAATTGTTTGATGTGTAACTGGGTTAGTATAAGCAATGTAGCATGGTAATTTATGGGCAACTTTTAACGGATGAAATTCGTAAAGATAATTTAACTCATGGGCATCTTGGGCTTCGAGTTTACTAAAGTCGATACTCGAGCGTAGCAGTCTAGGTGGTGTACCAGTTTTTAAACGTCCGATTTTTAGGCCTAATTGTTTTAAAAATTGCGCTAATGTTGTAACAGCTTGTTCATCACGCCGGCCACCAGGTTGATTAATATGACCAGTGTGCAATAGACCATTTAAGAAAGTACCGGTAGTTAAGACCACCGTCGGTGCTTTGAGTGTCACTTTAGTATTATAGGTCTGATCTAGATTGATTTGTAGAGGATTTTTATCCCGCTCGCCCCGAGCATCGTCGAGGGGTATTGCGGGTGATGTTTTGAGTGTAACTTCGACGCCCTGAATAATATTATGCTCGATTATAATACTATCTACACAGCCTGCTAACAGTGTTAAATTTGGTAGTTCAGCTAGCTTTTCGCGACTTAATTTACTATAGGCATGTTTATCAATTTGCAAGCGTAAACCGTGCACTGCTGGCCCTTTACGGGTGTTTAACATGCGGGCTTGTAAATAAGTTTGGGTACAGAGCTGGGGCATTAGGCCACCAAGGGCGCTAATCTCAAAAACAATTTGACCTTTACCAACGCCACCAATCGATGGATTACACGGCATTAAACTAATCTTATTTAAATCTAGTGTAACTAGAGCAGTTTTAGAGCCTAACTTGGCTGCGGCATAAGCAGCTTCGGCGCCAGCATGGCCGGCGCCGACAATAATTACGTCATAATTTTCGATATTTAGATTATTAAGCATGTTGTAAAGTATACCAAACTCTTAATTTTTTGGTACTAATCACGTACTATTAGGCCACTTCTTTTAATAAAGTGTCGATTGTGTGTATCAGTTAATTGTGCAATCCGGATTCTAATAGCGTTCATATTAGCTGGCTCACCAGTTTTTTTATTCAGCGGTCCAAGTAAAGTTTGAAAGTGTTGAAATTGCGCTAATAATTCTGGATCTTGAATTAAATATGGCAGATCGTTTTTCAGTTTCTCTAATATGACGGTGATATCGTGACAATCACGGTTCTCTGCTAAAACCTGTTTAACTTTATTCATAGCGGCTTGGTTACAGGTAGCGCCACATTCAGGGGCAAAATTAAGTAGTCCTTGGATAAATTTAGGCATATGTACTTGTAAAGCTTCTAGTTCGCGATAAAATTCAGTTTGCTGATCAGGGGTTTTGTGTTTATCGTAGACCAATATTTTACCGTCGACGATACCACGATATTTTTCTGCAAAATTTAACACAGCTGAGACAGCGTCTGGTGCGATTGGCAGTCTTGTATGCTTTAAAATAAAAATAACGCGCTCTAGGTGTCCCATCCAAGGTACAGCTCCCATACCTTTACTCATTTGGTTATCTGCTAGGCCTAGGTGTCCATCAATCACATGTGTAGCAGCGGTTACTAATGCAGTCACTGTTTTGCGATAGGGTAAAGTTTCGACTTGTGCAATGAGTGCAGCCGCATCAGTAGCTTGTTCAGCTGCGGGAATTTTGGCAGTAGTTAGTACAAATTTGGCACATTCGACATCATCAAAGAAGCGTAAGGTTTCTGGGATATGTACCAGTTGTAAGCGGGCTGGTTTAGCTGGCTTGGCACTGATTAAATTAGTTAAACTAGCGAAATTTACTAATGTTAGAATTATTAAAATAAATTTTAGTTTTACTGGGTTATGAGCTGATTTTTGATTTAATTGTGTCATGTTGTCCCCGAATGGTTAATTGAATTCAGTTAATAAATTAACAATTTAAACTTCTCTTCAGTTTAGTTAATCTGAAGACTAAGTCAAAAGCCGCTATTTTAGGGGCTAATGCTGCTTTTTGAGCTCAAGAGCTGGATAATCTAATTTGAACCTGTCATAATGCGATTATTGGTTGTTTAAAAGTTAGGAAAAGCCGTGTTATACCATCTTTCTATCTGGCTGAAGCCATATTGGTCGGCCATTAATATCCTACATTACGTATCTTTTAGGGCAATCGCTGGGCTATTAACAGCTTTAGGGCTATCTTTTGTGTTTGGCAACTGGTTTATCAGTAAATTTAGCCAGCTGGTCCGTACGCCGACCCGTGCTTATGTGCCAGATGCCCATAAGCTGAAGGGCAGTGTGCCAACTATGGGTGGGCTGTTTATTATTGCCAATATCGTAATTTCAGCTGTACTATGGTGCAATTTGCTAGATTTACATGTTTGGGTATTTCTATTCACAATTCTAATTTTTGGCGGCATTGGTTTGATCGATGATTGGAATAAACTGCATAAAAAACAGGGCATTTCAGCCAGAGCTAAATTTTGGTTACAGGTGGGCAGCGCACTACTAGTAGTTTTAAGCTGGCTATATCTGTTGGGGCCCAGCACAGAGCTGGTCATGCCATTTTTTAAAAATCTGCATCCAGATTTGGGATATTTATTTATCCCATGGGCGATATTAGTGCTGGTGGGCTGCAGTAATGCGGTTAACCTGACTGATGGGTTAGATGGCTTAGCTATCGGCTCGCTATTACCCAATTTTGCGGTATTCGGTACAATTGCTTATGTCTCAGGACATGTTTTATTGGCAGAATATCTCCAAATACCATTTATGGCCTCGGCAGAGTTAGCAGTTTTGAGTGCTATTTTAGTGGGTTCTTCACTAGGCTTTCTTTGGTATAATACCTATCCGGCCCAGTTTTTTATGGGCGACGTCGGTTCACTATCACTGGGCGCAGCGTTAGCTTTATTAGGGCTAATGACTAAACAAGAACTATTATTAATTATTGCGGGCGGCTTATTTGTTTTAGAGACAGTTTCGGTAATTTTACAAGTATTATCTTACAAAGCTACGGGCAAGAAAATCTTTAAAATGGCGCCGATTCATCATCATTTTGAGCTACTTGGTTGGCCAGAATCGAAAATTACGATCAGATTTACGATTATTTCGATTGTTTTGTCACTGATCGCTTTAATGACGATTAAGATGCGCTAGATTTTTTTAGCTAGCTGAATGCCTAAGTACCAGCGTGCCAAAATCGCACGTGGATCGTATTCTGATGTTTGCACCCAATTTAACAGCTCTAAGGGCTTATTAAGCTTAGCTAAACTATCAGCAGCTTGATTAATAGTATCCAATTCTGTTTGTAATTTAGTAATTTCTTTCACGCTAGCACCACTTTTTTTCGCAGTTGAAATATCACGATGGATACTGGCAACATAAGTTTTTAAATGAGTCTCTATAGCTGATAAATCGATGTCTGATTTTTTGGTTAATAATGTAGTAATACCAGCGTTAATAGCGTTGATAATTTTGGCTGTGATTAGTGCCTGTTCTTTAGCAGTGATGGTAGCTGAGTTTTTGATGGCATAAATCGCAGCGGCAATATTTTGATATAATTGCTTAGTCGTAGGATCATTGTCCATTAGTTTATCAGCATGATTTTCAAGTGTTTCAGCAGCATCATTTAATAAATGATTTAAAATACCGATGTGACATAATAGTTTACCAGCGATTGCTTGTTGGCTCATCCCTGGTTGGTATTCGCTAAGTATCAGTGTACAGAATTGGTCAATTTTATCAGCGATTACGTCAGCGATCTCAGGGGTATCCAAATCTATAGATTTAGCTGTGCTAGCTGAATTAAATTCGATAGTGCCTAAATCAGCGCTAAATAAGCTTGTCGCATTAGTCAGGTTAATTATTAAACTAGCTGCTAATAAGTAATTTAATAATCTAGCTGGGCTAGTTGGTGTTTTTAAGATTGAGTTATGGTTTAACATAGGCCACCTAAAGTTTAGTTTTATTCAACTGTATATAGTAATTAAGTTTGGCCCAAGTATAGGGGGATTAAGGTTTGAAGTCAAAAGCTGGCAGTGGCCGTACCTAGCTTCAGGTTTAAACGGCCCATTTACGTCGGTTTAGGAACATTAGGCCACCTAACATTAACACTAAGCTGAAGGCGCAGAATGGTAAGAAGCTAGTAATAATCAAGCTGCGCACGCAAGAAACTAGCATGACAGTACAGCAACCTAGGCCCAAAATAGGTAGGGTTAAACTGAGCTTTTGGCGCTGATTTAAGTAATAGAGTGCTAAGACACAGATCGTATAAGTTAGTGTGCAGCCTAGGGCGGTTAATTGGGGTAAGATTAAATTATTACCGTGTGTGACCAGTAGGTAGCCTAGTGATAGTACCATTTCAGCTAAGACGCACATAAAAGCAATCCCATGCTTATTTAACTTAGTAATTAAAGCTGGGAAAAAAGTTAATTTATGGCTTGCTAGTTCGTATAAATTCCAGTTGTTAGTATAAATAATACCATAAGCACCGCCTAATGCTGAAGAAGCAATGGCAAGTTGTAAAATTACTGGTAAATATTGCAAAATGGGGCCAGCATGTAGAACTAATCTCTGGAAAATTAATGGTAAGGCTTCAAAATATTTAGTATCAGGGGTTAAATAACCATAAGTGCTGGTGTAAAACAGTAATTGGAATAATGCGGAAATAAACATCACGATTAAGTAAGAGCTTAAGATCGCTTTGGGGCCATTTACTTTAGAGTTTTCGATTTTTTTACTGATCGAACAGCTAGCTTCGAAACCGGCAAAAGCATAAATAATTAGTGGTATTGCCAGTGGCATGCTCATAAATAGTGGCCAAGAAGTGGTAAAGGCGGCTGGTGTAGCACCGGAAAATAGATAGATCCCACTCAGAATAATAAAACAGATCGGGGTAGTTTTTAAAATAATAAACATGTTCTGAATTTTGCTGCCAGTGCGCATGTTTAGCATATTTAAACCAATAAAGATCGCTAAAATAATAATATCGATCAAAAAAGTATTAAATTGGGTCAGCCAGGGAATTAGCGATTGCGCGATATTAGTAAAAAAGTGAATATTTAACGTAGCTGAAGACATTTTAGTAATAAAATAAGACCAAGAGGCAAAAAAGCCTGCTGTTAAATTTATTTCTGCATTGGCAAAGCTAAAAAACGAGCCTTCGGGGTAGTACATTAAAAGTTTTGATAGCGATAATGCTAATGGCAGCATGATCAGGCCGACTATGATATAGGCCAGCGGGCTAAAAATTCCCAGCATTTTGCTGAGCGAGATACTATTAACGAATAGTCCAGCGCCGAGCATAATATTAATATTAATTAAAATAGCAGCAGGTAGTGATAACAAGTTATTTTTTGACACGATTCTAATTCCAAAAGTTTTTTAAATTACTTTAAATTTAATAATTTTAAATAATTATATTCAAGTGTGGTTTTTTTAATAGCTGAAACTTTAAAATTTTATTTTTATAGACACGTTCGTGGTGAGTATTCTGCAAAGCAGAATGTATCGAACCGTGTGCATTTTTCAATAATTCACTGCACCGTCAAATACATCGCAATGGCACCAGCAATCGCGGCGTTTAAGCTTTCAGTATTGCCGGGCATAGGCAGACTAAATTGGTACTCGCAAGTTTCTAGATAATCTTTTGGAATCCCGTGAGCTTCATTGCCGATTACCAATAAACTATTTTTAATAATTAGGCGATTTTCGGGGGCTAGTAAATTTAGTTTAGCATCTGGCGTTAGCGCGCATAATTTTAAAGCTTGTTTAGCTGTTAGTAATTCTGGCCAGCTTAATTCGTAGATTTTAACTTTGCCAATGGTGCCAGCGCTGGCTTGGACTACTTTAGGGCCCCACGGATCAGTGCCGGCAATAGTGACCACTGTCTCTAAGTTTAAAGCGGCAGCAGTGCGAATTAATGTGCCTAAATTGCCAGGATTATTTAGATCTACTAAGACTATGCCAGTAGATAAATTGCTAGTTAAATTACTGGATAAATTATTTTGTAAATTAGCTAGTGGGTATTTGGGGATTTCAAAAACTGCTAAGATCCCACTGGGAGTACTGGTAGTGCTAATTTTGGCACTAACCTGTTGGCTAACTAAAGTAATTAAATTATCTGGTAAATTTTTAATACTGTCAGGACAGTTGCCCCAAATTTCAGGGGTAATAAATAATTGAGCTAGAGTTAAGCTTAGGCGTGTGCTTACCCGAGAACTGTGCGAGTTAGTGCTATTGTTGTTCGAAAGATTAGTTTGGTTGCTAGAGTTTGTATCAGCTTGAAATTCTGTTTGTGATAATAGTGTTTCAATTGTGCGCATACCTTCAGCTAAAAATAGCTGTTGCTTGGCGCGGGCTTTAGCATCATGGAGCTTACAGATTTGTTGAATTTTATAATTTTGGACTGAAGTTATGATTTGCATGTCACTAACTTTAACACAAAAAATATTTATGATCGAATTGTGAAATTAATTGCTAATAAATACACGCAGTCTCTCGATACACTCAAGATCAACTGTGCTTTAGCGAAGCATGGATAACAGAAAGGGGTGGCTTTTGCTACCCCCTAAGATTACTATGGGCAAGTCGGACCATGCCAGATGAACTTGTCTCGCCATAAACTCCATAAGAGTATAGGCGGACTTGTCTCGCCATAGCCTTTGGCGACGGCGGATTATGATACTTGACCGATCACAATCGAAATATTGGACCATGCTGGTACAGCGGTTGAAATAGTTTGCCAGTTAAAGTTATCAGTTTCCACGATAATATTACG
>DATEBN010000120.1:0-2332 GCA_035287785.1 Candidatus Babeliales bacterium | reverse complement strand
TTATTAGGTCTAGGTGTACAAAAGTCGATCGATATTATTCGCGATAAAATTTTTCCCATTGTGATGGGCTGTGCGCCAGATGGAGTACATACTGATTTAAAATTAATCGAACTAGATGGCACTAATAATAAAGCTAATTTTGGTGCCAATACTATGCTAGCTGTTAGTCAGGCAATTTTTAGAGCCCAAGCAGTCGCTGAAAATATGCAACTATTTGAATTAATCGCACTAGTCTGTGACCACGCTCAAGTGACACTACCTATTCCCATGATTACTTTAATCGACAGTAACGCACAAATTTTAAATTCTCAAGTTACGGGGCCAACTATTATTTCAAATAAAAACAGTATGCAGGTTTCTAAACTATTTCAAGAATATTTAGCAATCCCATATGGCGCTAAAAGTGCGCGGATCGCCATCGAGCGTTCTGTGATGTTAGCGCATAAATTACAAGAGATTTTAATTAAAAATCGTAATTTAAGCTTAGCTGATTTCGAGTCACCTACTGCACCATTAGATTTTATTATGTTAGCGCTTAAACAGTTTTCATTGGCAGACGATCCGTTATTTGCCTTAGGTCTGAATATTAACGCTAGCAGTTTTTATGATCGCAATACTAATTTATATCAGCTGAATGGGCATAGTTACACTAATGATAAATTAATTGAGCTGTACGCCAAAATTTGTCAAAATTACCCGATTTATGCGATCGAAGATGGGATGTCAGTCAGCGATGCGGCTGGTTGGCAATTATTAAATGTGGCTATTGGTCAACAGATACATATAGTTTCAGATGAACTATTGGCGACTAATCCGGAGCGCATTGCCTATGCTGCGGAGCAACAGATGGTCGGAGCGGTGGTACTTAAGCCAGCTCAAATTGGGACAGTGACCGAGGCAATTCAAGCGATTAAGCTGTGCCAGGAGCAAGAGTTAATGACGATCATAGCCCATTATGGTAGTGATTCAATAGATACTTTTATGGTGGATTTAGGGGTTGGGACCAATGCTACGCACCTAAAGATGGGTGGTTTGCAGGGTGGCAATCAAATTGCAAAGTATAATAGGTTGTTGGAAATCGAAGATTTTTTGATAAATTTACAGCTATAACTAGTTTAAAACTAGCTATAAATGGCTTAAAATACACTGTTCTAACTTGATTCTTGAATTTTAGCTAAGGTTTAGGTTACCCTGGTATTAATAATTAATGGGGTACCGTGGGGGTTATTATGAACTCTAATAAACTTAAAAGCTATTTTCTGGGCCTAATTTTAGGCTTACTCTGTTTATTTAGTGGTCAAACAGAGGCCCACTGCTACTGGCGTGATGGTTGTGTGATATCAAAAAATGCTGGCCGGGATAGGCACTGTGATCGGTCGCAAGATATTAGAGAAATTGATGGCAAGCGGGTCAGTATTGTGCCTTATGCCTGTCATGACCGTGATTATACAACTGGCGAACTTTTAACTTATTGTTGCTTAGATACTTCCCAAGAAGTTATGTAAGCCAAGAGCGAACGAGAAAATATTTTATCACAAGGGGCTTACAAAGTAGCTCTAGTAAATTCTAATGGCTAGCTTGGTGTACAAACTTATTAATCACCTTGAGATTTTCATGGCCAATTTTAGGAAACAAGAATCTGGTGACCGGATCTCGGACGTTATCAAAAATTTGACCATTTTCAATAGTGTCTTTGGCAACTTGCCCTAAACGATTGCCAGTATATTCATCGATGTCATTTTTACGCGGATAGATTAATTTTGGCGAGATAAATACAACTAAAGTACGTTTAATATTATCTTGGCTGCGATTTTTAAAGAAGTTTCCTAAAATTGGAATCTTAGACAAGATTGGCACTTCAGTTTGATTATCGCTATCGTCACGTCTGGTTAGACCGCCTAATACCAATACATCGTTGTTTCTGACATTGGCGTTAGTGGTAATTTCACGTGTGTCAATCACGTTCCCCAATTGACGTAAGTCTGTACTAAAATCTTCGACTTCAATTTTAATACCAAGATTGATGTTAGTACCATCGGCACTAATGTTAGGCATAATCGTAGCTCTAAGACGTGCGCGATATTTTTCATTCTTAATAATAAATGTCCCATTTTGCGGCACTGCATCACCACGTACCAAGCGGTTGCTTTCTAGTGATACAATGGCTTGCTTGTGATTTTGAGTAACCACAAATGGTTGTGATAAAATTTTAAAAGAAGTCATTTGATTTAATAAATCAAGCACGTAAGCGATGCCGTTACCATCATTAAATGAGATGACTGAGGCACCTGCTTGGATACTATTGACTAATTTGTTACCAAAAACTTTTTTT
>DATEBN010000119.1:0-11313 GCA_035287785.1 Candidatus Babeliales bacterium | reverse complement strand
TTTTGCGCCAACTCAGCCGTTGCTGATGTCACTTCGCGATAATTTTGGAGAGCATCTTCGATAAACTGTCTTTTCTCATCAGCACTTAAATGCGTATATAAATGCGGATTTTGCGCGATACCCATCTCTATACTAGCGCGCGCCATAGCCTCACCTTGATCGACTGGCGCACTTACAGACTCAGCTACAGGCTCTACTGCTGGCTTAATATGTGGCGTAATGATCAGCGATACACCATCAGTTTTAAGCCGGACGACCGAACCTTCTTCGATCCCTAACAGCTCCAAAATGGGCTTGTCCAAGACCAAAGCGTTACTATTACCGTATTTGACCAATTTTTTTAACATATGTGACCCCTAAAATTAGGTAATTATATTTATGATAGAATTAAAATAACAGAGGTCAGTATACACGAAGTATTATACAATGTAAATACGAAATATATATAATTATTATTCAAGTTCACCACTATCACTATTGTCTATATCGCTACTATTACTAGAACCATAAGTGGTGATAGTTTCACTAGCTAATTTACGTTTAGCTTTACGGCCTGCAGTAACATCATTACCACCGTTGCCGGCGTCAGGCGAGATCATGACGCGCGTATGAGCCGCAATTGGAATGCCATGCGCTCTAAGTGTCGATACCAGCTCGATTTTCAAATCACTGACAATATTCCACTGATTAGCTAAGTTTACGGAACTCAAAAAGCCCCGGATTAAAAAGATCATGCCATTCGGATCAAATTCATGTAAACGTACCACCGGTGCGGGAGTTTTGAGAATATTAATATCCCGATCTAAAACACCTAAAATTACTTGCTTAACTAATTTAGGATCGAAACTATAGGGCACCGTAATAAAAAAGTCATCGAAGGCAAAGAAGTTTTGCGTATAGTTCCAGTTATAAACTGCTGAACGAATAATCACAGAGTTAGGCACAATAATACTGACACTATTCTTACGTCTAATTACTACTGTTCTGGGTGTAATCTTACGGACAATCCCGACAATTTCGCCATCTGCTAGCTCGATATAATCGCCGATCTTAATCGAACGTTCGATTAGCAAAACAAAATAGGCAATAAAGTCGTTAGCCGGATCTTTTACTGACCATAATAATGCCACACCTAAAACCAAGAATAGATGCCAGACCACTGTTTCTAAGCCAATCGAGCCTAAACAAATAAATAGCACTATAAAGACAATTAAATATTGGCTAATTACTAGAATCGTATTTTGCACACCACTATTAATCACTAGTAAATTAAAAATTGGGCGCAAAACATAGCGATTAAAAATCCAAGCTGCGCCAATCCCGATCCCGATAAAACCTAATATAGTGACTAGTAATTTTAAGCTTACTGGAATATCGCCTTGACCACCGGTAATCTTAAAAGGCGAAAAAGTATAATACTCGCCAATCTTATCTAGTGGATTAAACTGACCCCAAATTTGAGCTAAAATTAAAAAAGCAATAAATAACGAGCTAGCAAATAATAGTACTAAAAATAAACCATAAGCAGTTTTAGCATTCGCAAAGCGCTCTTTAGAACCGTCTTCACTGATTTCAAAAAATAAGCGGGCCGAGAGATTTCGCACTAGCCCTTCAGACCACCATAAAATCCCAATTAAAAGCGCGGTCCAAACTACACCAGACAACACGAAATAAACTAATTTACTGTAACCACCAATATATGGGTCACTAAAGATCATTAAGGCTATGACCCCGATTAATAATGGATAATAGTAGCTATTAACTTTATCGCGGATCCATTTCCAAATATCACCTTGGCGCGGCATTAAACTTAAAACTTCTTCGCGACCAATTAAGAAAACAATCGCCGCACGCAAAACAATCGAGTAGAAAGCCAAAAATAGCTTGGGCAAATCTGATTCGAACATAATCTCCATAAATGCAGCGCGTAAACAGAACGTAAAAATCGTCGCATAACTAAAGAATCTTAGTGCTAGTAAAAATCGATCTTGTAAAACAAAGCTCACAAACAACTGCGGATACTTTTGATTTAGCTCTTGAAATAGATCTAAAATTGAACGTGATAAATAAATCCAATAGGGAATTGAACATAGGTCAAAAATTAATTTTATGGCCGTATAATCTGAATTTAATGACAAGATCAAAAAGGCACTGCTAAACCAGATCGTTAAGCTAATTAAGTGTTTAATTAAAAATTTAACTAGCAAATCACAAATACCAGCTAGCCAATATTTACGATCAACTAGATATACCCAACTAGCCAAACGTTGCTCTAATACCGGTAAATAAACTCGTAAACTCAGCATGATTAATAAAATAAATAAGCAAACTACTACTAACCAAACAATCTGCATGGGATTACTAGCTAGCACAGTGAACGTATCTTGTAGATGTCCAACGGGATCAAAAGATAAAATCACTTTTTTTAAATCTACAATAAACAATCTAAAATCAGGCCCTAAAACTTTTAAACTATCCCAAGAGATTGCATGCTCTGAGCGCTGTAAAATACCCCCAATATTATCTAATCTAGTTAATACCGGATCAATTTTACCGAGACTGTCCTTAGTGACAGTAATTGCACTAGCATAAGTTTCGAGCATTTTATTGATTAAACTACGCTGGCGATTAATTAAATCTTTAGCTGAAACAAACTGATCGCCATATAAACCAGCCAGTAAGTCGAGCATTTTTTTATAATTATTAGCACCATGCGTATTAATAAATTCAGTTTGCTGTTTCTGAATTTCACTTACGATCGACTTAAGATTTTCTAACGTCCGGGTTAAGCTATTAAGCGCTTTAGTAGCGTCATCTATGCGCAGTTTAAACAGCTCTAAATCTTTGTGCGCTTCATCACGATATTCGTCATAAATTTCGCGCTCACGGCGCACAGCAGCTTCTGTGCGAATATTACGCCGCGAAATTTGGTGCCAAGTTGCTACGGCACTAGCATCGATTTTAGCATCTCGTACGCGCACCCGTAATAGATCTAAGGTCGCTTCCCATAACTTCAATTCTCGCTGAACTGCCATGAGCTGTTCATTACGATAAGCTAGTTCATACAGGTCTAATTCTGCTACACCATTGATTAGCTCTAAATCCCACTCTTCTAAAGCTCGTCGATCTGGTAAATTAATCTTCTGGTGCTGCAAATACTCTTCAAATTGTTGCTTATACTTAGTAACATTTTGTTCTCCCATGCTGATCATTTGCAATAAATCATCTTGCTGTTGCATTAGCTCAGTTTGTCGTTGAGCCAAATCTTGCTCAGCTAGTTTTAAATCTTGCTCAGAGACAATTAATTTTCGATTAATCTCTTTTAAATTAAGTTGCAAAACATCTAACTTAGCTTCCAGCCAGTGAATTTTATTTTCGACCAAATCTAGCGCATAGCTCAAATCTTTCAGCTTTAATTCAGTCAACTGTTCTTTAACCTGTAGTAACTCAGATTCTAAATCCAACAATTGGGATTCTTGATGTTTACTCCAACCGCTCGCATGCGCTTCGTCACTAAAAGCACTCTGTTCTTTAGTTTTTACCCGTTGCTGCCGCTCTAATTCTGCTAAACGTTCTTTTTGGGCACTTAAATCACGCCGTAGATCATGTCGTTCATTACGCAGCTGGGTTAGTTGCTCTTGTAACTCAAAAATCGCTTTATGCTGGCCCTTTAATACTGCCAACTGATATTCACTTTGGAGCTTTAGTTCCGATTTTTTGGCATATGGATCTAATAAAATTTCCTGTAAAAAACTAACCTGTTGATTGATTTTTTGCATTACATCTTGACGCATAGTTTGCATACTAGTCATAGTGTGCAGCAACTCATTTAAAAGCGCCGACAGCTTATTTAAAAATTTTTGCTGACTAATAGTTTGATGCTTAGCCAACTGGTTTTTGATCTCAGTTAAGCGTTCTTTAGTAGTTTCTAAAATTTTTTCGAAATTAACTTTAGCACTACTATTACTAAATTTTCGCTTTAGCTCATCCCGATTATTAATTAAGCGATCAATTTGCAGCTGCAAATCTTCAGTGCTACCGGTTACTACCGCTTTGGTATCACTTTGGGGAATTAAATTAAAACCATAAACTATGTGTGTAGACTGATTTAAGCATAATAACACTAATAATTTGGGGGCTAAGCGTAGGAAAAATTTCATGCCAGCAACCCTTTCGCTAGAGTAATAAGCCGTAAGTTTTAAAAAATTTTACTTTAGGATGTGCAGCCATACTAGTTTGCCACCATTGCTGCAAAACAGACTCCCATCCCAAATCTATTTTCTGATATGTACTAATGTCAATAGGTTGGCGGATTAAAACTTGCAATTCCAGAGGACAATTTTGATAATCGACAGGGTAAATTCCTAGTAAACTTAGTACTTTACATAAGATTAATAGTTTTTGCCCAGAATGGCTAAATAAATTTAAATTGACGCTCACTAAACCAATTTGCTCAAAAAATCCGGGAATATATAAACCTACTGGTACAGTATAAAAAATTAGCTCTAGGAGTTGATGCCAAAATAATAACTGGGCTGGCAAAACTGTCGGCAAATAAACTAGCTCTACGGTAGTAATTTTAAATTTATGAACCCCAGTACTTTTCGTAAAATTAGCACTATCTAGCTCAGCTCCGGTAGCGCCAGTAAAACCAATTAGCATGCCGTAAGAAATTTTAGTGATAGCTAACTTACTGGTCGACTGGCTAGCGACTAATAAATCTAATCTGCCAAAATTACGGGTTAAAATCGCTAATTTATTTTGTTCCGGGAAAAAATTTTTGAGCACCAAGCCCAGCTGTTGCGCGCGATAATTATTTAGCATAAATTTTTCAGCCACTGCTCTTCAAACACAATCTGGCTCCAGCTTTCCATCCGTTCTAAAAATTCCCCGCAAGCAGCAATTTGACACAGAAAACCAGTCTGTAATTCAGATTTAATACTAATCTCGGCACTATCGCCCTGTAATAACAATACTAACCCCAGATGGACCCGCCCAACACTATTAGCGTCGTCATTTAATAACCCCAAAGTAGTGATATTTAAATTGCCAGTATATTTAATCTCTTCATGAAACTCTCGTGCCGCCCAGGCAAAAATTTCGCCAGTCAGACTGTTGTTTTCAGATAATTTACTAGCACTAGAACTACTTTTATGAAAACTATTATTTTGCTCACGCGCAGCACTATAATTATTTAAATCTAGTTCCCGCACATGCCCGCCGATACCTAAAGTAAACTTATTTTTCAAGCGCTCTTCTGAAGCTTTAGTCGCCCGTTGCATCAAAAATAACTGGTCTGCGAATTTAAAAATCAGATACGGAATAATCTGCTTGTAATTTTCATCTTGCTCCATTAAGCCCCGCGCTTTAAATTCACGATTATTTTTAATAATCTCTAAATAATTTGCTAAATTGCTGGTTTTTAAACCCTGCCAATCGATTTGTAAAGCTGCGCGATTGACCACTAAAATCTGTTCGTTAAATTTATCTAGCGCTAAATTATTTAAACTATTTAAATTTGCTAGTTTCGCTTGGTCTGACATAGTTTCGAGGCTTTCTAAAATTTTAGTTTTTAGGTTTTATTTTTAAAATCAAATATAAAACTAAATATAAAACTAAGTGTACCAAAAAAAATAGTTGTTTTTTTAATTTCTCTCATCTAAAGTGATGCTGTTCTGAAAATTTAGACCAAGCTACGCGATGGAATTGAGGAGAGTAATGAAGCCAAAATTTACGCGAGTCTAAATGAAACGTCTAATTGATCATTTTTTATTAGAGTGGCAACAGAAAAAAAACCACAAACCATTATTATTGCGTGGTGCGCGCCAAGTTGGCAAAACCCATGCTGTGCGAGTATTAGGTCAAACTTTTACTAATTTTATTGAGATTAATTTAGAGTCTAATTTAGCTGCTCGCAAAATTTTAGAGCAAGATTTAGATTTAGCGCGAATTACGCTACAGTTATCCGAGCTACTTCAGCAGCCAATTACACCTGGCCAAACGCTACTGTTTTTCGACGAAATTCAAAACGTACCTCAAGCAATTACCGCCTTACGCTATTTCTATGAACAACTCCCAGAGTTACATGTGATCGCCGCCGGCTCGCTACTAGATTTTGCCATTGAGCAAGTAGGTATCCCAGTTGGGCGAGTTTCGACACTTTACATGTATCCGCTATCTTTTTTAGAATTTGCCGTAGCTACCGGTCACGCTACTTGGGCCAAAGCGATCTTAGATTATAATCCCCAGTATATGAGCTTGCCATTACACGAAAAAATTTTAGCGTTACTGGGAACTTATTTAGCGATCGGCGGCTTGCCTGAAGCAGTAAACGAATGGGTGCATAGCCAAACTTCACGGGCTGTAAAAACTGTCCATAGTGACTTGATCTATACTTACGAACAAGATTTTGGCAAATATGCTAAGCAGCATCAAATTAAATATTTAAATTTAATTTTTTTACGTGCTACCGAACAATTAGCTAATAAATTTATGTTTACCAAATTTGGTGAATATAAAAAACGTGAATTAGCGCCAGCGTTAGAGTTGTTAGAAAAAGCGGGGTTATTATATAAAGTCATGCATTCTGCGGCTCAAGGGATCCCAATTGGTGCACAAGCTGATCCTGACAAATTTAAATTAATCTTTCTAGATGTTGGACTCAGCCAAGCTTTACTAAAATTAGATATTAGCAGCTGGTTAATCGATCCAACTACTAACTTTATTAATAAAGGTGAACTTGTCGAAGCATTCATTGGTCAAGAACTGTTAGCTTATGCTGACCCAATTAGCAAAGAGAGCTTATTTTACTGGGCCCGCGAAACTAGTAGCAGTTCTGCTGAAATAGATTATGTCATCCAATTACAAGATCAAGTTGTGCCTGTTGAAGTTAAGTCCGGCACCAGTCATCGCATTAAAAGCATGCAAATATTTTTGGAGACTCACCCTAATAGTACACAGGCGCTGCGCTTTTGGGCTAATCCTGGCACGCCAGCTCTAGATACTCCAGAAGCTACGATGTCACCACTCAAATCTTACCCGTTATATGCTGTCGCGCATGTGCTTAGTGCACACCAAGATTATTTAAGACCAGCATTGGAATATTTAGTCGCGCTATGATTTCGCAAAATTTTCAAAAGTTTCTATACTTAATTTTAGCTAAAAATATTTAAACTAATTTTGCGAGACTAAGCTAATATGACCAATCCTATCACCCATTATCTAGTCCATGAAATCGAAAAAAAATGGCAAGCGATCTGGGCCAAACATAATCCCATTTACAGCTATAAACTAACCGACAAAGCTAAAAAATATTACTGCTTAGATATGTTCCCATATCCATCTGGTGCTGGTTTACATGTCGGCCACTGGCGTGGTTATGTGCTCTCAGATGTCTACGCCCGCATTAAATTACTCGAAGGTTATAATCTATTACACCCGATGGGTTGGGACGCGTTTGGCTTACCAGCCGAAAACGATGCGATCAAAAAAAATATTCAGCCTAAAGTTAGTACTGCTAGTAATATTGCAAATTTCAAACAACAGCTCCAAGCGACTGGTGCAATTTATAACTGGGACAAAGAGCTCGATACCACTGATCCAGAATATTATAAATGGACTCAGTGGATTTTTTTACAAATGTTTAAAGCTGGCTTAGCTTACGAAGATTTTGCAGCGATCAACTGGTGCCCCTCTTGTCTAACTGGGTTAGCCAACGAAGAAGTGGTCAATGGTAATTGCGAGCGGTGTGGCGCACTAACTAGTCAAAAAAAAGTGCGCCAATGGGTTTTAAGAATTACCGACTATGCTGAACAATTATTAGCTGGGCTAGATGAATTGCCGCATTGGCCTGAGAACGTCAAAACTATGCAACGCAACTGGATCGGTAAAAGCGAGGGTCTATTATTCTCAGCTAAAGTTAAAGATCTCGATCTAACAATTCAAACTTTTAGTACGCATTTTGAATCATTCGCAGCTGATAGCTTTGTGGTCATCGCACCTGATCACAAATTATTAAAAACTTTAACGGCTGGAATTAGTAATCAAGCTGAGATCTTAGAGTTTTGTGAAAAATTAATTACGGAGCGTGCCCGTGATAAATATCTGGCTGACCAACAAACTAACGCTCAGCCCGAAAATAACCTAACTAAAAATCTAAATCTCGAAAAAAATATTTCGGGAATTTTTACGGGCAGATATCTCGAAGACCCAGTGTCGGGCGAAAACTTACCAATTTGGGTAGCTAGTTTTGCGATTGCTGATTACGGTACTGGCATTGTAAAATGTTCCGCGCATGATCCGCGCGATTTCGCTTTTGCCAAGAAATACCATATTCCATTAAGAGTAGTTTTAGTGCCAGAAGTTTTAACACCTGCAGATCAAGCATTACGGTCCCAAGTCGAAAATTTAGCAGTCTGTTTTACAGATACCCAAACTGGCATTTTATTAGCTCCGGCGGAATTTGCTGGGCAACGCGCCAGTGCCTGCCGCGCCGAAATTATGACTTATTGTGAGCGTAAAAATTATGCGACTAAAAAAATTTCCTATCGATTGCGTGATTGGATTTTTTCCCGCCAACGCTATTGGGGCGAACCGATTCCGTTAGTCCACTGTGCAACTTGCGGTGTTATCCCGGTGCCCGAAGAGCAGTTGCCCATTAAGCTACCCGAAGTTGACCAATATCAACCAACTGGCACCGGCGAGTCACCACTGGCTGCCATTACCGACTGGGTAAATACTAGTTGTCCTAAGTGTGCTGGTCCGGCCAAACGTGAAACTAATACTATGCCGCAATGGGCGGGCTCTTGCTGGTATTTCTTACGCTATCCCAATCCCGCTTTAAAAGATTTACCATTTGATCCGCAAGATCTAAAATTTTGGTTGCCAGTTGATCTCTATGTTGGTGGCATCGAGCATGCCATCTTACATTTACTCTATAGTCGCTTTTATATTAAAGTTTTACATGATCTCAAATATCTAGATTTTAATGAACCGTTTACCCAGCTATTTAATCAGGGCATGGTCTGTAAACTCTCAGAGAAATCTGGACTAGTCGAAAAAATGTCTAAGTCTAAAGGCAATGTGGTTAATCCCGACGAGATTGTCAAAGCCGTGGGCTCAGACGCCTTACGTATGTATATCTTATTTATGGGGCCACCCGAATTAGATTGTGAATGGCAGGACGCTGGCCTCGAAGGGCTCAAGCGCTTCTTACAACGCTTGTGGAATTATTTTACTGAGCCGAAAAATTTAGTTTTAGAAACCCAAGAAACTGAGCAAGCGCTTAGGGCTACGCATAAATTAATTAAAAATTTTCAAGAACGCTTAAATAATTTTAAACCCAACACTGCTATTGCCGCTTATATGGAATGGCTGAACTATCTGCAAGCGCATAACTTGCAGATTAGTAAAACTAGCTTGGAAAAATTATTAATCTTAATTAGCACTATGGCACCCCATTTTGCCAGTGAACTACTAGAACAGCTATTACAGAAATCACTTGATAGCTGCACCTGGCCGACTTTCGATCCAAATTTAACGCTCGAAAATCAGGTCGAATTAATTGTTCAGATTAATGGCAAACTGCGGGGCAGATTAACGGTCCCGGTTGATAGCGTACAACCAGCTGTCGAACAGTTAGCGCTACCGTTAATTGACAAATGGTTAGGTCAGCAGCAGATTGTAAAAATTATCTTCGTGCCTAACAAGATTATTAATTTTGTGATTAAGTAGTCACGTTCCCGTGGGGATAGCTATATGACAATTTTTAAACGTGCGGCCACTAGTAAAATTTTAGCCAGCGCCAAATATTTTCCCGTAATTGCCATCTTAGGTCCCCGCCAATCTGGCAAAACTACATTAGCGCAAACTATTTTTAAACAGCATCGCTATTTATCTTTAGAAGATTTAGATCTACGCGCCGCAGCCCAGCACGACCCGCGCTCTTTCTTAATCGCTAATAGCAATGTTTATGGGATAATTATCGACGAATTTCAGCTAGTGCCAGATCTATTATCCTATATTCAAACTACTGTAGATCAACAGAAACAACCGGGCTATTTTATTTTGACTGGTTCGCAGAACTTCCTTATGAATAAAGCGATCACGCAATCGCTCGCGGGCCGGGTTTCGATTCACACACTTTTGCCATTATCCCTGGCAGAACTAAGCGCTAATCAGATTTTGCCAGCCCAAATTGAAACCATGCTATATCAAGGCAACTATCCTGCGATTTATGCCCAACAAGTACCGGCTAATTTACTCTATAAAAACTATCTGCAAACTTATATTGAACGTGATGTGCGACAGTTATCCCAAGTGGGCGATTTAGCGTTATTTCAAACTTTTATCACACTCTGCGCGGCCCGGATGGGTCAGCCATTAAATATTACCGCTTTGGGTAACGACTGCGGGATTAGTAATAGTACGGTCAATCGTTGGTTATCGATCTTACAAGCCAGTTATATTATAGTTTTATTACAGCCGTATCATCATGCAAATCTTGGTAAAAGACTAGTTAAGACACCAAAATTATATTTTTATGATACTGGTTTAGCGTGTCATTTATTGCGAATTAAATTAACAGAGTTAGATTTACACCCGAGCAGGGGCAATCTATTTGAAGCGCTAATTATTGCTGAAACTTTTAAATATTATTTTAACCATAATCAAACACCCAGTATCTATTTTTGGCGTGACCAAGCTGGTCATGAAATTGATTGTATTTTAGATGAAGGACAACAAGTAATCCCCATTGAGATTAAAGCTAGTCGGACAATTAGTCAGCGCTTTTTCGAAAATCTAAAGCTTTGGCAAGCAACTTATCCAGCACAACGACAGCAACTATCTTCCGCTCATTCCGAGCAATCGCGAACACGAATTTATCCAGAACCGGGTTATATCGTGTATGCTGGTACAGCTGATCAACCACGCGGTCAAACTAATGTAGTTAGCTGGCAATCGCTATCGCAAATTTTAAATTATTTACCATAAAATTTTAGCTTTTAGCTCCATAAACATCTCTACCAGCCACTGCTAATTTAGCGTCGATATAGATAATTTCAGCGCTTAATTTAGCAATTATATTTTGATTCTTATGCCGTGCTGGCTTATCCAACTCGCTTTTTAAATCACGCTCAATTCTAGCGCGTTCCAATTTTAATTTTACCTGACTGGTAATCTTATCTAATCTAGCGCGCTCTTCAGCGGTTAGTATATATCCACCATCGGCATCTGAGCTAGCACCATCTGATTTAGAACCATCGGGACTAGGCGCTTCGGACGCCACTGGTGCTGCTAACTCTAGTGAATTTA
>DATEBN010000118.1:0-8294 GCA_035287785.1 Candidatus Babeliales bacterium | reverse complement strand
CTACGCGCAAATTTGCCGCCGCGTCCTGGTGTAAATTCTACATTATGTACGAAAAACCCTAGTGGTATATTTCGTAATGGTAAACAACTGCCAACTTTAGGTTCAATGTCAACACCAGCACAAATTTTATCGCCAATTTTTAAACCATCTGGCATTAAAACATACGCTTTATGTCCATTTTCATAAACAACCAGACAAATTCTAACATTGCGATTTGGATCATACTCGATTGTAGTAACTTTACCCCAGACATCTTTTAAGCTGCGAGTAAAATCTACTATACGATAGCGCCTCTCAGCGCCGCCACCACGATGTCTAACCGTGATGCGACCATACGCATTCCTACCTGCTTTTTTCTTTAACCCAACAGTCAACGCTTTATGTGGCGTTCTGGTAGTTAAATCATCGCTCGAAATAAAAGTTTGAAAACGTAACGATGGATTCCGTGGTCTTCTAGATACAATTGCCATACTAATGATTCCCTAAACTTTCGCCGCAGTCTGTGGTTGTCCACCTACTTCAGATTGCCCGAGCATATTTAAAGAATAGCCCTCTGCTAAAGTTACGATGGCCCGCTTTTGATCTTTTCCAAAAACTTCACGTCTTTTAACTAGACGTCGCTTGCCTTTGCGAATTGAAATTCGCACTTGCTTAACTTTTACATTAAACAATTTCTCTAGCGCTTCTTTCACTAATGGTTTATTAGCTTTGGTATGCACATTTAAAACCAATTGCTGCAACTTAGCATTTAACTGTTGAGCTTTTTCGCTTAAAACAGCGCCCTGAATAATATCATAAATAGTTATAGCCATGCTGCCACCATTGATTTAAAGTTATCTAAATCTTTTTCTAAATAAACCAATGTCCCTGATGCTGATAGATCAATTGCGTTGATTTGATCGAACAATACTAAATTAACATTTGGTAAATTCGCAAATGAACGTTGTGTAAGTATATCATCATGATTAACCAACAAAGTCACTTGCTTAGATTGCAAATTAATAGTTTTTAGTGCAGCTAGAGCTAATTTGGTATTAGGCTTGTCATTAATTACATTAAATGTTAATCCCATTACACGATTAGCATTTAGTAATCCCAATAACATTTCGCGTAACACTAATTTTTTAGCATTTTTAGAAATAGTTAAGGTTCTAACTCGCGGCATTGGACCAAAAATTACACCGCCGCCACGCCACAATGGTGAACGCTTAGTACCAGCTCTAGCACGACCTGTACCTTTTTGCTTCCAAGGTTTCTTGTTAGAAAAAGCCACATCACTGCGCCCCTTACAAGCAACTGTCCCTTGTCTACCATTCTGCAATAGTACCCGCACCCAAGTTGAAAATGTTGCATTAGCAACATTTTTGCTGCGAACTTCTAAATCACCTAAGCCCAAGTTTGCGGGTGTAATAATTTTATTTTCCATAATAGTTACTCACACTTACGCACAAAGACCAATGATCCAGTTTTTCCAGGCACTGCGCCAGAAACCAACATTAAATTGGCACCGGTATCAAACTTAACAACTCGTAAATTTTTAACTGTACAGCGCTCAACCCCCATGTGACCAGGCATTTTTTTACCTTTGATAACACGACCTTCGCTACGCATAAAGCTTAATGCACCTGGACGACGCAACATATTTTTAGCACCATGACTAGCACGTGATCCACCAAAGTTCCAGCGTTTAACTGTACCCGCAAATCCCCGTCCAATACTAATACCTATAGCATCGATGCTAACACCTGCGTTTAAATTTGCCAGATCAGTAACTACTGCTCCAACAACTAATTCTGCTGGCAATTCACCGCAACGAACTTCACGTACATGACTAAAATATTTGCTCAATTTCTTTAACCAAGCTGCATCAAACTTTTGATCTTGATATCTTTTGTTGATCTTACCAAGCACAACAGCTTTATAGCCATCTCTTACTTGAGTTTTAAACCCAACAACATACCAACCACTAGTGTCAATAGCGGTCACAATCACAGCCTTGTCCCCAACAAAAACTTGGGTCATGCCTACCTTGTTCCCCCACAAACCGGCGATCGCCATCGTGTTACCTTTCACACAAACTACTAACGAATTTCTACGTCCACACCAGATGAAATACTTAACTTCATTAGCGCATCCATTGTCTGATCAGACGGCGAAACTATATCAAGAATTCTTCTATGCATGGTAAGTTCAAACTGCTCTCTCGACTCTTTGTCAACGTGTGGTGAACGTAAAACCGTAAAACAACGTTTACGATTGGGCATTGGCACGGGACCAACTAAAAGCGATCCCGTCCTACGCACAGTCAAAACAATCAACTTTACAGCCTTGTCCAACAACCTATGATCAAATGAACGCAAGGTTAAGCGTATTTTTTGACTTTTTTTCATCCAATTTACCTATACCGCTAACTTACTCTATGATCTCTGAAACAACACCAGAACCAACTGTTCTGCCACCTTCACGGATCGCAAAACGTAGGTCTTTTTCCATTGCAATTGGCGCAATTAGATCAACAGTTAACTCAACGTCATCGCCAGGCATCACCATTTCGCGACCTTGAGGTAATGTTACTACACCAGTTACATCAGTAGTACGGAAGTAGAATTGCGGTCTGTAGCCATTCATAAATGGACTATGACGGCCGCCTTCTTCTTTACTTAAGACATACACTTGGCATTTGAATTTGCGATGTGGTTTAATTGAGCCAGGAGCTGCAACTACCATGCCACGTTCGATATCATCTTTGTCGACACCACGTAACAATAAACCAACGTTATCACCAGCTTGGCCATCATTCAAGGTCTTGCGGAACATTTCTACACCAGTGACTGTACTCTTAAGTACTTTGCCAAAACCGATAATATTAACTTCTTCGCCTACCTTAACTTTACCCTGCTCGATACGACCAGTAGCCACTGTACCACGACCAGAGATCGAGAACACACCTTCAACTGGCATCAAGAATGGTTTGTCAATTTCGCGCACTGGATCTGGGATATAAGTATCAATTGCATCCATTAAAGCTTCGATTGCTTGTGATCCCAATGGGCCTTTATCGCCTTCTAAAGCTTTTAAGGCAGAACCCCTAATAACTGGGATTTTGTCACCAGGAAATTCATACTTACTTAAAAGTTCACGAATTTCTTCTTCGACCATGTCGACCATTTCTGAATCGTCAACCATGTCTACTTTGTTCAAGAAAACAACTAATGCCGGCACACCAATATTACGAGCTAAAACAATATGCTCTTTAGTTTGTGGCATTGCACCATCAGTTGCTGACACTACCAAAATACCGCCATCCATTTGAGCCGCACCGGTGATCATGTTTTTCACATAATCAGCGTGACCTGGACAATCAACGTGCGCATAGTGACGCTTAAGGGTTTCATATTCAACGTGTGACGTTGCAATAGTAATCCCACGCGCTTTTTCTTCTGGCGCATTATCAATCTGATTAAAATCTCTTGCTTCAGCTAAACCCTTAGCTGCTAAAACTTTGGTAATAGCCGCAGTCAAAGTAGTTTTTCCATGGTCCACGTGACCAATAGTACCTACGTTGACGTGCGTTTTTTTACGATCAAATACGTCCTTAGCCATAGCCTGTTCTCCTAACTGCTTTAAGCTTGCTTATTCTTGTTACCAATAATCTCGTTCTGTACATATTCAGGTACTTCGCGATAGCACTCAAATTCCATGGAATAAGTCGCCCTACCCTTGGTCATTGAACGCAAATCTGTAGAATATCCCACCATTTTTTCTAGTGGTACTTCGGCAGCAATCACTTGCGTACCGCTCACATTTTCCATACCTAAAATGCGACCTCTACGAGAGTTGAGATCGCCAATTACGTCTCCCATATATTCTTCAGGGGTCTCAACTTCAACTTTCATGATCGGCTCTAAAATCACTGGCGAAGCAGCACGCATACCATCTTTAAATGCTAAAGTAGCTGCCACCTTAAATGCAATTTCAGAAGAGTCCACATCATGATAAGATCCATCAAAAAGCGTAGCTTTAAAGTCAACTACCGGACAACCGGCTAACACACCTGCGTTAAGCGACTCCAAAATACCTTTTTCAACCGGCGCGATATACTCACGCGGAACAGTCCCACCTACAACTTTATTTTCAAATTCAAAACCTGTGCCACGCTCTTTAGGCTCAAATTTCATCCAAACGTGTCCATACTGACCACGACCACCAGATTGTTTAATAAACTTACCTTCAGCCTCAACTGACTTCCTGATAGTTTCTTTATAAGCAACCTGTAAGCGACCCTGTACAACATCAACTTTATGCTCACGTTTTAAACGATCCACGATAATCTCTAGGTGCAATTCGCCCATACCAGAAATTACTGTCTGACCAGTTTCTTCGTTATATGAAAAATTAAACGATGGATCTTCCTGCATCATTTTTCTTAATGATAGAACCATCTTTTCATAGTCGCCTTTATTTTTAGGCTCAATCGAAGATGAAATTACTGCAGTTGGAATATCAATATTTTCCAACAAGATCAAATGCTTTTCATCGCAGAAAGTATCGCCAGTCAAAACATCTTTAACGCCTACTACTGCCGCTATATCGCCTGCGCCAACATAGTCGATTTCTTCACGCTTATTAGCATGCATTCTAATTAAACGACTAACTCGTTCTTTTTTACCTGTACGCACGTTAGTGACATAAGAGCCGGCTTTTAATTCACCGGAATAAACACGCACGAATGTTAATACGCCCACAAAAGGATCGGTCATGATTTTAAAAGCTAGCGCTGAGAATGGTGCTGACTCTTCAGCCAACCGCTCTTCTTCACGCTCGGTACCAGGAACCACACCCTTAATTGGCGGCACATCCAATGGCGATGGTAAATAGTCTACAATCGCATCTAACAGAAGCTGCACGCCTTTATTTTTAAAAGCACTACCAGCAAACGCCGGCACTACCTTACGCGCCAAAACACCTTTGCGTAACGCAGCTTTAACCACTGCCATATCTACTTCTTCGCCGCTCAAATATTTTTCTGCTAAATCTTCATCAAAATCACACGCGCGCTCAACAACTTTAGAACGCAAATCTTCCATTTGACTGATATATTCAGCCGGCACTTCTTCAAATCTTAGCGTTGAACCCTTATCAGACTCGTCAAATATAATTAGCTTACGCGTCAGCAGATCGATCACACCTTTAAAATTTTCATCTTCGCCAAACGGAATCTGCATCGCCAAAGCATTACCTTTGAGACGCGAGTTAATTGAATTAACTGCTTTAAAGAAATCACCACCAACGCGGTCCAACTTATTAATAAAAGCAATCCTAGGCACTGAGTAACGATTAGCCTGACGCCAAACAGTTTCTGATTGGGGCTGCACACCTGCTACGCCACAAAAAACTGCTACTACGCCATCTAACACACGTAACGAACGACCCACTTCAATTGTGAAATCAACGTGACCTGGGGTATCAATAATATTAATATGATAACCGTTCCAGCTACATGTTGTTGCTGCAGAAGTAATTGTAATACCACGCTCACGCTCTTGTTCCATCCAATCCATGACAGTTTCACCCTCATGGACCTCACCGATCTTATGTGTAACACCGGTGTAGAACAAAATTCGTTCAGTAACTGTAGTTTTACCCGCATCAATGTGCGCAGCAATACCAATATTTCTATATTTATCTAATCGACTACTCATATTTTAGCTCTTTAATTTACCACGCGTAATGCGAGAAGGCCCTGTTGGATTCTGCCATTTTATGTACGTCCATCTTGCACTTTACAGCGCCGCCACGTCCTTCAACCGCATCCAAAAACTCTCTACCTAGACGGATGCCCATAGTTTTATCAGAGCGACTCGCTGCTGCTTTTACTAACCAACGTAAAGCTAATGCTCTAGCGCGCGCTGGGCGAACTTGAGTTGGAATTTGATAAACGCTACCACCAACACGACGTGGGCGAACTTCAACAGCTGGCACAACTTGTGCAAATGCTTTATCAAACATTTCTAAAGCCTGCGCTTTATCGCCACCCACTTTTTTAGCAAGTTGATCCATCGCTTCGTACACAATTGTACGAGCCACACTCTTCTTACCTCTTTCCATTACTACGTTGATAAGTTTTTGCAACACTTCCGAGCCATACACTGGATCGTTGCCAATATCACGTACAAAATTAACCGACTTACGTCTTGGCATAATTAATTCCTCAAGTGCCTATTTATTTCGGCCGCTTAGCGCCGTATAAAGAACGACCCTGTTTTCTCTTTTGAACACCGGTTGTATCAAGTGCACCACGTACAATATGATACTTAACACCAGGTAAATCTTTTACTTTACCGCCACGTAGCAACACTACAGAGTGCTCTTGTAAAGTGTGTCCTTCACCAGGAATATAAGCTGTAACTTCATATCCGTTAGTTAATTTAACACGCGCAACTTTACGCAATGCCGAGTTCGGTTTACGTGGAGTAACTGTGTAAACCCGTACACACACGCCGCGCACTTGGGGGCAGCCTTTTAAGGCTGGGCTTTTAGTCTTTAATTTCGTACGCTCTCTACCGAAACGCACTAATTGATTAATGGTAGGCATACTAGGTACCCTATTAAAACTGCAGAATGCAAAAATGATATAATTTACATATGATCAACCGAATCAGACGATCGCTTTTTTAGGCAATCCGTGACAGTAGTCAAATAGTATTGTACTCTTTTGATCTATTTTTTCAAGCCGAATTATTTAACTGTCGGCAAATATCGGTAAAAAATTGAAAATTTTGGGAGTATTGCCCAATTTTTAAATCCTAGACTTGAAAATTTATAGATGTTAATCTACCCCAAGCATCAATAAATTACTAATTTATCTACAAAACTCTTAAGGAGCCCCATATTTATGATCTGCTTGTCTAATTTATTAATTGATGGCCTATTTATTGTCGCAGGCTTATTAGGTATCGGGTTTTTAATCGCCATCCATGAGTTTGGCCACTTTTTGTTCTGCAAGCTTTTCAAGATCAGTACCCCCTCTTTTTCCATCGGTATGGGGCCCGTAATTTTCAAGCGCAAAATCGGCGAAACTGTCTTTAGCCTGTCAGCCCTGCCAATTGGCGGGTATGTCGAAATTGCCGGCAATGAAGAAGTCGGCCAGGGCGACCAAGCCCAAGCTAAACGTAACGACCAGTACTCTTTTGCCAATAAACCCTACTATCAAAAACTCTTAGTAATGATCGGCGGGATCTTATTTAATACGATCTTCGCGTATTTGGCTCTGACATTGGTTTTTATGGCCGGCATGCCCAAAACGCCGATTTTATTCCCAGACGAAACCCCGGCCGTCGTAGGCTTAGTCAAACCTGGCTCTGCAGCTGACCAAGCTGGACTCAAAATTGGCGACCATATTTATCAAATTAACGAAACAACCATAAAATCAACCACAGCGCTCAATAAAATTATTCAGGCCGCTCCAGCACAGCCAACCCGCCTGCATGTGATTAGAGATGGCCAAAATATCGAATTACTGGCTATTCCTAACACTATCACAGCGAAAAACAAGCAAATTGGCCAGCTAGGCATTGGATTTCAAGAACCTAAAGATTTTGAAATTTTACCGGCCCAATCGATCATCACCAGTATTCAAAGTAGTTTCACAGCTACTAACGAACTGATTTATAAAACCTATTTAAGCTTTAAAGGGTTATTTGAACAAAAATCTGTCGATAATATTGGCGGCCCCATCTCAGTGATCTTTGCTACTGTGCAGGGTGCCAAAAAGGGGCTTAAGTACTTTTTAATTTTATTATCGCTAATTAGCATAAACTTAGCTGTTTTAAATATTATTCCGATACCAATTATGGATGGTGGCCAGATCTTATTTGTCACTATCGAAGCGATTATTAAACGCCCGATCCCAGAAAAAATTCGCCTAGCGATCCATTATGCCTGTTGGGTGCTAATTTTAGCACTAATTGCTTATCTAAGCTTTGGTGACTGCAAAAGAATTTTCTGGGACAAAATTTTAAACTTATTCGCAAAATAGTTAAATTCTTAAAATCTAAAATAACAAAACCCCCGAGAGTTAATTCCCGGGGGTTTTAATTTTTAGTAACAATTTAAGATTAATTTAAACTATCGCAGCTTTTTGCATGCTAGTAGTAATTTGCGCTGCATGTGGATGCTGATCACCAACATAGACCTTCAGCTTTTTGATCATAGCATCACTAAGTTTATTCTTAGGTAACATGTTCTTAACAGCCAACTCAACAATCCAGGTTGGATGCTTAACTAACATCTCC
>DATEBN010000117.1:0-4562 GCA_035287785.1 Candidatus Babeliales bacterium | reverse complement strand
ACTTGGGTGACCGTCATGGCTGGCACTGACAAAGAAGTGATTCATAATGTGTGCAGCACATTACATGCCAACAATCGCAAAGCGATGCTTGATGTACGCGATACCGCTTCTGCTGGACAATCAGCTTTGGAAGCTAAGTCGTTGGGCATCGATGCAATTTTATTTCAAGCCCCTTATGAACTCGACAATCCCGTTAATTTTATTGATAAGTGGGACATGTTACGTGGCAACACCCAGCTCCCAATTTATATCTCTACTAAAATCACTCGTGAAAATATTCATAAAATTATTGAATTCCAGCCAGCCGGGATTATAGTTGGCCAAGCGATCACTGGTGCTCAAGATCCTGCCGCTGAAGCTGAATTTTTTAAAAATTTGTGCGATTAGTTTATTTATGGTTCGATACGCTCCTACGAAGCACTCACCACGAACGTACAAAAAATATTACTTTTCTAGATACCCCTGATGCGTTCGTCCCGAGTATCCTGTTGAGTATTAGCGAAACATGGGTGTATCGAGGGATGTTGCGGACACGACTAGTTTATTTATACTCACGACTAGTTTATTTATACTGTAGATTATACAACTCGATTAGTTCTTCGGTTGTAGTAGCTTCTAAAGCTGATTTATCTGACCGATAGCCCATAAATCGCGGAAATCGCAGCGCATAACCAACAGCTGCTGGATCTTGCTTAAGCTTGCTATCACTACTAGATTGAGCTGTTTGACCAGCTTTATGAATCGGCGATTTAGTAATTTCATCAGCTCTAATTTGACAAACTAATTCTGGCGATACCCACACATCTGGCGCTAAATTTTTATCGCAATCTACGTTCTTAGGCTGTTGCTGCACTTGTAACTTATCACACTTAGTGCGCAACTCAACCCACTCCGCATCAGTTAAACCAGTCCCAACTTTAGCGACCGTCTGAAAGCTATCTGTACTTTTATTAAATAAGCCCACCAAGAAAGCCCCGATCCCAAATTTAGCCCGCTTGCCAGCTCCGTGGTAGTAACCTAAAATTACACAATCTAGCGTATCATCTAAATGCCCCGTCTCGTGTCTTTTCAATTTAATCCAATTAAAATTACGCTTACCTGGCTGATAAGTAGCGTCTAATTTCTTAACGACTAGACCCTCTAAGCCCGCCGTAATATTTTCTAAAAAATATTTTTCTAGTTCTTTTGGATCACAAATTTCATGTTCGTCGACTAGTAAAATCGTATGCTCTGGATTTAATTTACTGTGCGCTGATTCTGCTGAATTTTCAGCTAATAAAGCTTTTAGAATTTTACGCCGTTCGGTATGGGTCTTAGAAAGTAACTCTTGATTATTTAAATATAAAATATCAAATAGCACTAACTTTAGTGGCAACTCTGCAGCCATTTCGCTAATACCATGCTTACGTTTACGCTTAACTGTTTCTTGAAACGGTAAGTAATTGCCAGTACTTTCGTCGTACACTAAAGCTTCGCCCTCGCAGATTAAATTATCAACTTTAAAATCTTTAAAAGCGTGTACTAAATCTGGGAACATATCAGACATGTCGAGCAAATTACGGGAGAAAAATTTAATTTTTTTACGGTCTATATGTATCTGCAACCTAAAACCATCTAACTTAGGCTGCGCTGCACAACAACCCAGACGCGCAATAATCTCAGCTGGACTATTTAATCGTTCCGCTGCCGCTGGTCTAATGGGAATTCCCAACGTGATTTTCATAGCACGAATACCAGTGATACCAGCTGATTTCGCAACTTCAGCTACATGTCCAATATCAGCTGATAGATTATAAGCATGCTCAATCTCAGCGCGTAAACTCTTACCATCGACTAGCATGTAAGATAAACTATCGACAATCGTCATATCAGAAAAACCAAGTCGTAATTTGCCAGAGATTATGCGCAAAATTAATTTAATACTATTAATATCACCCGTAAATTCTTGTAATAATTTTAATAATAATTTGGCTTTAACGTCAGTCGAACCAGTACCACTAGTCGATTCTAACTCAGCAAGCTGCTCGTAAACTTTAGTAACAGTTAAACTAGACTTGGGGTGTTGTGTGCTGTGATGCGATAATTTACTTTCATGTGTACTTCGCGAATTTACCAAAAAACTTTCTGCAACTAGCCCTAAATCACCCAATTTCTTTTGCTCAGCAATAATTTTGGCATGTGAGATATTTAACAACTCGACTAGTAAATCTACTACCGCTTTTTCCGCTAAACTAAATTGTGTGCCAACATAAGCTGGATGTAAGACACCTAGCGATAAATTCGGTACGATATTAGCTTCTTTAGGGGTTAATATTTTAAATAGATTACCCAGCTTTTGTGTGATTACTAACCTACTCGAAATCTGTTCGATTTCATTGAAAACATTAGCGACTGTAGTGAATTGTGTCATGACCAATTTTTGTAGTACCTTCACGATTTTGAGAAATTATTTTAGTCTAAACAATTTTTAAATAATTTCTCAAATAATTTATACACACCTTGCGTAACCCGTGCAATAAATAACCGATCTGAAGCTGTTACCGACAACATGACTGTTGTTATAACACTTATCACAGCAACTTAATGGTTCCCCGGAGATCCAAAACGCTGTTCACGAGCCTCAATACCTCTAATTTCTGCTAATCTCTAAGTCAAGGCGCTGCTAATCTCTAAGTCAAGGCGCTGCTAATTGCTAAGTTTACAGTCTGCTAATTTTTATGCTTCATCGTATAACGTATTGATAGATATAAATCATAGGTATTTACTCTGCCTGACATGCAGGACAAATATGAGTGCCGCGTTGTGCTACTCTAATTTTAATAATTTTGGTACTACAGGTATCACAAGCTAAATTCTGACGCCCAAAAACTTTTAAATAACTTACAAATTCGCCAGATTTTTCCCCCATAAAGCTATAGCTCTGAAAAGTGGTCCCATTTTTCGCAATTGCTAACTCTAAAGTTGTTCTGATCCCAGTGTATAATCGCTCTAGTTCAGATTCAGTAATTTGATTTACTGGACGTTTAGGGTGCACACCAGCATGCCAAAGTGCTTCGTCGACATAAATATTACCCAGCCCAGCAATCATCGACTGGTCTAATAAGACTGGCTTAGCAGCGCGTTTAATTTGCGAAAACTTATGTTTTAACCAGTCAACCGTAAAATTATTATCCCATGGATCTATGCCCAGTTTCTCATGCAACCAAGCTAAATCTTCACAATAGTTTATGCGCCCAAACTGACGCTGATCTACAAATAATAAAAAATTATCTCCCACTAAATCAAAAATAACATGCAGATGCTTATACCTCTGCTGCGCTGCGCTAAATTCTGATTCTGTTACGGTAAACAATTTACCGGTCATGCGTAAGTGTACTACCAAATAGCCAACCGTCAGTTTAATTATAATATATTTACCCCGACGCTCGACTGCCAAAATTTTCTGATTAATTACTTGAGTTCTTAAATCTGGGCTAACTATTTTAGTTTTTAAAACCGTAATATTATTAATAATACTATTAACTAAAACTGGTCTTAAATTACGAACGACGGTCTCTACTTCTGGCAACTCAGGCATAAATTTATACTTACGAAAGTTATATTTATTTCACAAAAATTAAATTTAATAAAAAATATTTAAAATAGCTTAATTAAACAGTTTATTTTTACTCGCGCACCAGTAACTATAGGCTGAATAGATCGACAAGCTGATTGTAATAACTAACAAAATTAATTCTAAGCTAGACCAGTAAAAACTTATTTTTACTAAACTATTTCCAGAATCTAGTGGCTTGGCAATTAGAACTGCTAATAAAGCACACTGTGCAAAAGTTTTTAATTTACCCCACTGCGAAACAATTATTTCACAGTTAGACTCACGTGCAAACAAACGTAAACCCATAATAAAAAATTCACGACAGATTAAAATTAATACCCAGAAGAACCAGATCTTGTGCACAGCTAATAAGCTAATCAAAACAGCTGTCACTAAAAACTTATCTGCTAGCGGGTCTAATAACTTACCAGTTGTGCTAACTAAATTATATTTGCGTGCTAGATAACCATCGAAAAAATCTGTTAATGCAAAAATTATAAATATTAAACTTAATAAAAAATTAATATTTAAGTTATCTTGCGGCAAATAATAGACTAATAAAAATGGTAATAATAACGGTGCTAAAATTAATCTAGAGAGTGTTAATATATTTGGTAAATTAAACACAAAATCCCCTGTGCACAAATACTAATTATAAAGCCCCATTAAAACTTAGGGCCCCAACTGGGACCCTAAAAATAACTATCTATAAATACTAAACTAAAAAAACTTAACACAGCCCTATTACGCTAAAGCTTCTACGTTGCAACAGTCCAGCCTACGCTTATCCAGGCCTTCCGGCTTGGCAAGCTACGGCGGACAACCCTCGCCATTACCGTCGCCAACTTACCCCAATAGCTCTATCTAGTCCTTAAAAAAAATGGCCGTGCCAACCGTAGCCTTGGCGAAGGTTGGTGGCGACGCAGGGACTCGAACCCCGGACCTACGGATTATGATTCCGCCGCTC
>DATEBN010000116.1:0-2438 GCA_035287785.1 Candidatus Babeliales bacterium | reverse complement strand
CGCTGTTTTTTGCGACTTAGCATAATAGTTTACAATTCCAGCATAAGTTTTATTTAACTCAGTTAATTCATGATAATGCGTCGCAAATAGACAGCGCGCACCAATGGTTTGGTAGATATATTCGACTACCGCTTGCGCAATCGCTAGACCATCAAAAGTACTGGTCCCGCGCCCAACTTCGTCTAAGATTACTAAACTATTTTTAGTAGCGAGCTGACAAATTAAAGCCGTCTCTTCCATTTCGACCAAGAAAGTACTCTTACCCTGCGATAAATAATCCCCAGCCCCAATTCTAGTAAAAATGCGATCGACAAGACCCAAGTTAGCACTACTAGCTGGTACAAATGCGCCACACTGCGCCATAATGGTGATTAAAGCCACTTGGCGTAAGTAAGTCGATTTGCCACCCATATTAGGGCCGGTAATAATATAGAGCGCACTCTGATCTGTTAAGTTGGTATGATTGGGTACAAAAGTTTGCGGCACTAAATTTTCGACAATCGGATGTCGACCAGCCTGAATTATAATCGCTCGCGCAAGATTAAATTCTGGGCAAATATAATTACTTTCATGCGCAATTTGAGCAAAACTTAAGATTGCATCTAGATTAGCTAAAGCTTGCGCAGTTTTACGTAAATTAGCTAAATGTAACTCAACTTCAGTTTTAATTTGATCAAAAATTAAGTTTTCTAAATCGCCAATCGCACTTTGCGCACTCACGATCTCAGCTTGTAACGCTTGCAACTTGGGTGATACAAATCTTTCGCAGTTTACTAAAGTCTGTAAACGCAAATAATCTGATGGCGCTAAATGTAAATTAGCTTTCGTAATTTCGATATAATAACCGTGAATATTATTAAATCTAATCTTGAGAGAACTTAGACCAGTACGGGTTTGTTCTTGTTGCTCTAACTCTAAAATTTTCTGACTAGCTTGATTAATTAGGTCGCGTTTATAATCTAGCTCTTGGTTAAAACCAGTTTTAATCAGCCAGTTAGTTTGCTGATCTTGGTTTAGTGCATTTAATAGTAGCTTAGTTAATAGACTAAACTCACCCAAATTACTCTGGATATAAGTTAATAGATTAAACTCACCAATATGTTCACGTACCCCAGAACCCAGATTGCCACACATCCCCCCAGTGCGTTCATCCTGAGTGCCCCGTAGGGGTGTATCGAAGGGCGCACTAATATTTTTAATTAAAGTTTTAAGCTCTGGGATCAGCTGTAAGCCAGTTGATAACTGTAAGTAATCACCCAAGCCTGCTCTACGTAAACCAATTCGGCCAGCTATACGTTCTAAATCACCCAATTTAGCTAACTGAGTCCGTAATTTTATGATTACACTTAAGTTAGTTAATAATAGCTTGATAGCTATTTGGCGCTGCTGAATTTGTGCTAAATTTACTAATGGTCTAGCGAGCCATTTTGCTATCATGCGCGCACCCATCGGTGTCATAGTCTGGTCTAGTTGATCTAATAAGCTGTGCTTACGCGTTTGATCATAAGAGTTTTTAAATAACTCTAAATTTTGCTGGGTACTATGATCTAAAATCAGAAAATCTTCGGGATCATAAAACTTAATAGATTTAAATTGATCTAAGGCACTATTTTGGCGCCGAGCTAGATAATTATAAAAATTTAATACAGCTAATTTAAGTGTCTGGTTTTGTTGAATTACGCTCTGAGTATTTTGATCAAATTGAGTATTTAGCCAGTGCTCGAAATTTAAATCTGGATTTATAACTAGCTCGTGAGTATCTATAAAATCCGGTGAATTAACCAGACTAGTAATATAGCCCAACTGCTTAAAATAATTATTAAATTTCTGACCAGTTGGCGATTTGGGCAATAAAATCTCGTCGGGAAAAAAGCGCCCCAATTCAGACTCGAGTGACTTTAATAAATTATTAGTGATTTTAGTTGCGTATAATTGCGCTGTCAGTAATTCACCAAATAACAGCGCCCATTCGCCATTATTATTAGTACCACTATGATCGCTGGGGAAAAAAGAGAGTAAGTAAGATGCTGATTTGTCGTTTAATAAATTCAACTCGGTCAAAGTACCGGGCGTGAGTACGCGTGTCACACCCCGCTGCACTACTTTGCCCACTTGCGCTGGCTCTAGTTGATCACACACTGCAATCTGAAATCCAGCTTTGACTAATTTAGCTAAGTAATTATCTAACGCATGCACTGGTACGCCACATAACGGGATCGGGGCACCTTGGTGGGTACCCCGTTTAGTTAGCACAATATTTAAAATTTTAGCCGCTTGAATTGCATCGTCAAAGAACAGCTCGTAAAAATCACCCACTTGAAATAGTAACAAAGCTTCCGGAAATTCCGCTCTGATCCGAAAATATTGTTGCATTAATGGTGTGGTATCACGAGCCTGTTCACGCATTGTTTAAATTAAATTTGCTTCCGCCAGAATAT
>DATEBN010000115.1:0-20592 GCA_035287785.1 Candidatus Babeliales bacterium | reverse complement strand
CCAACAATTTGGCCTTCGTAAACCACAGTCCCTGGGCCTAAGATTAAAACACCGCGTTCTTGGAGGGCTTCTAGCGCAAAACCGGTGGCTTTACCTGGTTCCATCGAAATTAAAACCCCTTTTTGGCGCGTGCGAATTTCACCAGAATATGGACCATATTCGTCAAAAATTGAGTTCATGACACCACGACCCTTAGTGTCCATCATAAATTCTGACTGGTAGCCTAAAATACCGCGCGTCGGAATTTTATAGATTAAACGTATCATCGCGCCGTCTTCTTTCATTTCGATCATCTGGCCACGACGAATACCCATCGCTTCGACCACTTTGCCCATATACTCAGAGGCTACGTCGATAGTTAATAATTCGTATGGTTCGAGCTTTTTGCCATCGACCATTTGGTAAATAATCTCTGGACGTGTAACTTGAAACTCGTAGCCTTCGCGACGTAATTTTTCAATAAAGATTGATAAGTGTAACTCGCCACGACCGGAGAGTTTATAACCAACCCCCTCATCTTCTTCGACTTTCATAGCGACATCTGAAAGTAATTCACGATAAATGCGATCACGTAATTGACGACCGGTCACAAATTCACCTTCGGTACCACCGAGCGGTGAATCATTAGGTAAAAATTTAATGGAAATGGTTGGCGGATCGATTTTAATCGCTTCTACTGGGCGCGGATCGTTTACATCTGTAACGGTTTGACCAATTAGAACATCTTTAAAGCCAGCGATCGCTACGATTTCGCCTACAGCAGCTTGTTCAGCTTCGACATGTTTATCGCGGTCAAATTTATATAATTTAGTGATGCGGACTGGTGCGCCACCTGATACTGGGGTACAGGCAATCACATTCTGGTTAACTTTTATTAAGCCGGCTGTGACTTTACCGACCGCTAAACGGCCCATAAATGGTGAATAAGCGATGGCGCTTACTAGCATCTGAAAGGGTTGATTTAAATCACCTTGAGGAGCCGGTAAATGAGCGATGATTTGCTCAAAAATAATTTTAATATTATCGGTTTTTTGACGATAATCTAAGGTTGCCCAACCATTTTTGGCTGAAGCATAAATCACTGAAAAACTTAAAATATGGTCCGGCGCATTTAAGCCCACTAAAAGATCAAAAACCTGATCGATGACCCATTCTGGACGGGCTGTGTCTTTGTCGATCTTATTTACTACTACAATTAAGGGTAAGTTTTTAGCAACCGCTTTTTTAAGCACGAAATAAGATTGCGGCATTGGGCCTTCAGCAGCGTCAACTAGAAAGACTACGCCATCGACCATACCAAGGGTACGTTCAACCTCGCCACCAAAATCAGCGTGGCCTGGTGTATCGACAATATTAATAAAGTAGCCATTATATAGGCAAGAGCCGTTTTTAGCCTTAATCGTGATTCCGCGCTCTTTTTCTTGCGCGTCTGAATCCATCAGGCGCTCTTCGATGACATGATGCGCTTGCATCGAGTCGCTTTGTTTAAAAAGCTCGTCGACGAGCGTAGTTTTACCATGATCAACGTGAGCAATAATAGCAACATTTCGGAGTTTATTTTGACCGTCCACTTAGCGTGTTCCCTTTAAGCAAAAAATAATAATTAAAAATAGTGATTTTAAGATTTAAAGCTAATTATACTAGATTTTAGAAATAATTGTAGGGTAACTCTAAAGTAAATTGCTATACAATTAATTATGACTTTAGAATTCTACCAGACAGATCGGCATTAATTGGTCTAGTTTAAAATCAGAGATCAGCTCTAAGAGTTGCTGATACCAATGGTTAGTCTCGAGCACGCGTGGATTTTCGATCCATAAAAAATCATAATAAAAATGGTCTAAGCAAAAATTTACCAAATTTTCACTAATCCTACTATCGGGGCCATTTAAGCAACCAGCCTGTAAAATTTCAGCGTAAAGATCGGTCATGCTCTCTCGAAAGCCTAACGCCTGTAAGCTAAGCCCAGCGGGATTTTGATAAAATAGCAACGAGTCTAAAATCGTATAGAGCTGCGTACGAGCGATTTTAAGATTGGTCAAATTAAGTTGATGAAAACCGGGTGTTAAGAAGAGATCCTGTAGATATAAAATTTCGTTTTCGGAAATTTTCTGATTGTATAAATTAATCTCAACGCGAGGTGGTTGCAAAATGCGTTCCATAGCAATCTCCTCTAGTATTACTCGCCATTTTGAATTATCGCCAGCAGCCTAAATTAAAAGCTTTTTAAAATCAATAAATTATCCAAAATCGCAATTTTTGGGTTTATTTAAGCGCTTAATTCAATTTAAAATTGAATTTCAAGAAGGTCTCTGGATCGCGTTGGTTTTAAAATTGGGTTTTGCAAAAGTAGATCTGATGCCAAGTTTAAGCTTAGCGCCAGATTTTTAAATTTTAAAAATTGTTTTATTTACAACCGTGTCGTCTTCTGGCCTGTGCCGCTTGAAATTCTTGTCGGATAATAGCAGGTCTGAGAATAGCTAGTTGATCGTAAAAAGCGCTACGATGTTTATCGCAGAGTGCGGTGGTCCGGCCGATTTCTCCAGCTGCAATCCCAGTCGCTTCTCCAGTTTTTAGTAAACAACTTATGCAAGCAAAAGCTGCCCGACTCATCGTTCTTTGTAATTCTTTAATGGCAGGGTTTTGCATAGCAATTGAAATTGCGCCGCCGAACTCTTCTTCGCTAGCTTTGGTATTCCAAGAGATAGTTAAGTGCGCCGCCTCTAAAAGGTTAAAACTGGCAAATATTAATAGGCCACTAAGCAAGCCAAAGTTTAGGAGCCAGCGATAGATTTTCATGCGCAAGCTTCTTCGTCTCCGACATCAAAACATGCTATTGATAGTGCTGGTAAAGGTTCCTGAGAGACTCTAAGGCTTTGCCGGCCAGCTGCCGCAACCAAACGTTTTTCTTTTTCTGCGGCCAGAGCCCGATTCAAGCATGCTTGTTGACGCATATATTTAAGACTGAATTCTTCATAATGAGAGCTGCAAAGCGGTATTTCAAATGGGTTACAGGATCTCGTCTGCATTAGACAGTCGGTACAGAGCCAAGTTTTCGCCCTAACCTCAGCTTTGAGTTGGCTTTTAAGTTTATCAAAAACTCTGTCGAGAGCTGCAAGACCGGTAAGGTTACTTAAGAAAAATATTAAAGCAAAAAATTTGAAATTTCGTAAGTTTTTCATCTCAGTATTTCTCCATAAAGTTTAAAAGATAAATTAAAAAGCCTTAAATGTACCTTATTTAAGCTATTTTTAGTATAAACAAGCTAAATAGATAGTCAAAAAATTGTCCTAATTTAATGTTTAAATAAGTAATGGTAGCTCAATTTTAGGTAGACCCCATTGATCATCTAGGGTAAATGGAACTGTGGTTTGGTTTAATTGTTCGTTAAGTTCAGATTTGGTAAAGCCTATTCTAGTAAAATCAAGCGCTGAACCACCATAGCATAGTTGCCCATTAGGCAGAATTAGCAAGCCACAACATAGCTGATTAGCTTTGGCGTGTGTGAGTGGTGTTATGTGGGCGCTAGCTAAATCGTAACTATAAATATTCACCTGTAAGCTTAAATCTGGTTGATCTGGCGAGTTTTTTTCTGGTGTAGAAGTCTGTGTGCGCAGTTCTTGTAACTTAAGCTCATGTGTACAAAAGTAGATTTTATGGGCGGTATAGCGCGGCAGAAAAGGCAAAATTGATTCATATATGCGCAGATTAATACTGGTACTGTGATTGATATTATCATCAGAATTAGTCACAGTCACGTTAGGGTTACTAAAGTAAGCACTGGGTAAATCAAAGCTAAATAGAAATTTAACTGAATTTGTGACTGTGGTAGCAGCTGTTTCAAAACAATTAGCTGGTAAATTAAACTGTAAGCTATAACAGTCAAAACTAACTACTTGTGTGTTGCGAGCAGGCACTTGGGTTAAAAAATAGGCTTGTGTATGGCCGATTACCTGTAAAAATTTTAAATTAGTTACAGAGTTATAGGGAGTAGTAAAAAGCTCGATAGTTTCAGGTTTTTCAGTAGCCTGAATAGCTTTAGCTTCAAGAGTAGCCTCTGTCCCAAATTTAAACTCTGTTAAATTATCACTTAAAGTTACTACGATAGAGCTCTGGATGCGATCTTTTTTAATACAAAATAAGTGTTGATCTAAGATTTGAGGGTACAAATAATCGACTCCTGGTTTCCAGAGCACGGTGGCAACTTGCGGGACTTTGGTAGAAATATCAGCTAGAAAGATCCCGTAATAATCTTGTGATTGGGCGCAAAAATAGAATTTTTCGGTAGTTTGCCAGCAAATTGAGTTTAAATTAATTAAGGGGGCTAAAAGCTCGATAGTTTTAACTAGGCGGCCATTGTAAGATTTTATCCTAATTAAGCCATGATCAATAAAACTGAACCCTGAGTAATCTGGTAAGAATTGAAAGCCAGCTGGGTTAAAACACGAAAGCGTAGCCGGAAATGCTACTTTGGTTTCAGGGTCCCAAGACCAAAGCTTCAGCTGGCTTAAGCCAGCTTGGTACAAGAGATAGAACTGTTGCTGTTCAGGGTGATAGCCCACTGGATAAAGATATTCTGCTTTAGGCAAAATTGTGGGGCACAGCAAGAGATTTAAGAACCAAATGGTATAAGAGAAGACGCTACTAGAAAACCGCATGCTTAAGACCCCAAATTTTTGTAATTTTGAGTTTAATCTAGCTAGATTGGTGAAGGGTAGCAAGAAAAATCCATCGCACTAACCGAATGGCCAGTGCGATGGAAAAAAGGAGAGTAGTAATGAAGCCTAAATTGATGATTAACGCGCTTCCGGGACCTCCAACCCTCACGTTAACAATATTCATTATGAATATATTTGAGCAAAAGTCAAACACCTGTATTTAAAGGGGTTTCAGTCTATCTGTGAAGTCTTCAGGGGTTAAACCTGTCAATTAGCCTGAGTCTTGGTTTGCTGAATATATTGCACTTTAAGGCTGGGTTGGTTTAATTTGGGCTGGTGATAATAATAAAAAGCATGGAGGTATGGTATTGAGGTATGGTTATGCCTAAAATTACAGTTAAAAACCCAGATAAGATCTATTTTCCAGGTTCGAAGATTACTAAATTGCAGGTAATCGAATATTATCAGAAAATTGCCCCTATTATGCTTAAATACTGTAAAAACCGGCCGGTGAGTATGGAACGTTATCCCGGGGATAGTAACACTAAAAAACTGTTTTTTCAGAAAAATATTCCCACTTATTTTCCGGACTGGATTAAACGAGTTAAAGTTTTAAATAAAAGTGTTAATAAGAGTAAGCAGAAGTTTACGACTTATGTCTTATGTCAAAATAGATCGAGTTTATTATATCTAGCCAACCAAGCTTGTATCACGCTCCATCTATGGTTAAGTACTATCAGAAATTTAGAGCAGCCAGATGTGCTAATTTTTGATCTAGACCCAGGAAATAAACTGGCGTTAAATCATAGTAGCAGTAATACTAGTAAAAACACTAATGGTAACAATAAGCACAGTATTGGTGGTAAACAGCCTGGTAAATTAAAAATTGATTTTGGACCAGTGAAATTAGCTGCACTAGCACTAAAAGAAATTTTAGAAAATAAATATGGGTTAACCGCTTTTGTAATGACCACTGGATCACGTGGCTTACACGTGCGCGTGCCAATTAAGCCCACTGTAGAGTTTGATTATGTGCGGGAATTTGCGCGCTTAATAGCTGAGCAAGTGGTGACGCAATATCCAGATAAAATGACCATGGAAGCGCGCAAGCATAAAAGAAAAAATCGTTTACTAATCGATGTTATGCGTAACAGCTATGGTGCAACAGCGGTGGCACCATATGCCATTAGAGCACGATCCAATGCGCCAGTAGCAACGCCCTTGGATTGGGCTGAACTTAAAAATAAGAATTTGAATTCGCAAAAATATAATATTAAAAATATTTTTAAAAGAATCAAACTAAAGGGTGATCTGTGGCACGATATGAAAAGAAAAGCCGTGTCTCTAAAAAATTTAATTTAGTAAAATCTTGTGGGTATTGTAATCTTGCAAAATAGTTTTAATAGCGGAGTTACTTTGGGTTGGGCAGGTGAAAATCAGCTGACAATTTAAATCTTGCAAAGCGTGCACTAAAATTCGTAACCAGCGTTCGTCCAAGTCAGTCATAAAATCATCTAATAATAATAAAAAGAGGCCCTGATTTGGATTATTGGCGTTCGGATAGTTGAGCGATTTTTTTTGAATAGTAGCTACTTCTAGTGTGGCTTTAAATATTTCAGGTTTTGTGTAGTTAGTATTAGTTAAAATTAAATACTGGGCCAGCTTCAAGAGTGTCAAAATTAATTTCTGTTGACCACGTGAAGCGAATATGCGTGATTTTAAACTACAAAAGTTAATTGTAAAATCGTCTAAATGGGCACCAAAAAGCGTTCGCCGCCAGCGGGTCTCTTGTGCAAATAACTGTATCAAATCTTGGTTTAAAATTTTAGGCTGATAAACTAACTCGATCGTTAAATTAGTCTCGGGAAAATATTGAGCTAATAGTAAATTTACTTGCTGCTGTAACCTATCTAGAGCTTGTGCGCGCAGAGTTTGAATTTGGGCACTCTTAGACTCTAATTGCGCAGTCCAAAGCTGATATTCATGCTGGTTATTTTCTAAGTTAGTATTGGAATTGGCGGAATTAGAAGTAGCTTGCTTGTAGCTTAAGCTATTAATTAAGCTATTGCGATTAGCTAAAATTTTTTTAAATTCAGCAGAGAGTTTTAAATAATTTGGTGTATAAAGCGCAATATACTGATCTAAAAAAGCGCGGCGCAACAATGGTTGGCCCTTAATTAAGCCCAGGTCGTCTTCTACAAACGAGATCGCTCTATAGGTGTTTAGTAACTCGCTATAGGTTTTAATTTCAATTTGATCGATTTTAATTATCCGTTTTTGTGGTGTAAAACCCACTTGTAATTGATGACTGGCTGATTTTTCTAGTTGCTGTTCGGGTGAATTAGTCTTAAGCGTGTTAGCCGTGATATTCATATTGGTAGCTTGGGTAAAACTAGCTCGAATAAAAAAACCAGGCTGCGAGAGCTGAATTAATTCGCGTGTATAATAAGTCCTAAAGGAGCGCAAATAGCATAAGTAATGTAACGCTTCTAAAATAGAAGTTTTACCGCTGCCATTAGCGCCTTCGATTAAATTAATCCCTGGTGCGAAATTTAGTTCAGTTTCGCCAAAGCAACGTAAGTTGCCGATTTGCAGTTTAGAAAGCCACATAAATTTTAAGGTGCTTGAGTGCTATCCGGCGAAACCGGCATTGCTAAATAAGTATATTGCAAACGCTCATCGCTAGCTTCAAAAATAATCGGCTGGGCCGCACTCTTTAAATAAAACTTAATTTCTGGTTCCGAAAAAACTTGTAAACCATTTAGGATATAAGGCGCATAGAATCTAATACCTAGCTTCTGGTTGCAATGCTCAGTGAGTTTTAAAATTTCTTGTAATGATCCAACTTCTTTGTTGTTCATTAAGACATTTAGATCGCTGTCATAAAAGTCGAATTTGGCGGCAATAAACTGGCCAGACAATAAACAAGCTGAGCGTTTCAGGGTTTTCATAAACTCGGCACGTTTAATCGCTGAGCGTTGAAAACCATCTTTTGCTAAGATCGGTTTATATTCGGGAAAACTGTCGACTAAGAGTTTGCTAAAAAAATTAAATGATTCACCCGAAAAAACTAGCTGTTTATCGCAGACGCCCAAAAATATCAGGCCATCATTAGCGGTTTCCACTAATTTTTTTAATTCAAAAATAGCTCGCCGTGGTAACAACCAACTATTATTTTGTTCTAATTTGCAATTTTCTGAACTGGCTTGTGCTAAACAGTGCCCATCAGTGGCAGTCATGGTTAAACCAGCTGGTGAAATTTCTAGTAAGAGACCATTGAGAGCTGGATTACTATTGTTTTGCGGAATCACAAAAGCGACTTTTTCGAGCATGTCTAATAGTAGGCGTGACTCTAAATGCATTAAGTTTTCAATGCGCTCTGGAAAAGGCGGAAAATCTTGAATTTCACGTAAATTTAGGGACAATCTCGCTGGGCCGGCTTGAATCGAAACCATATTATTATCGATCGTAAACTTAATTTCACCATCAAGCTCCTTTACTAGATCAAAGATTCTCTTGCCGGACAATAAAAAAGCACAATCGCTGGTTAATTCGCTCTGCTCGATCGGACAGCTGTATTGTAAACTAATCTCTAAATCAGTGCTTTTTAAAATTAGCTCTTTATGACGTGCTAAAAAAAAGATCGCTGCTGTCGATTCTAAAGTCGTACGGCGATTGCAGATCGGTTGCATCGCAGCTAATACAGTATTTAAATTTTTTTGATCTACGGAAAAACTGTTCGACATATTTAAAAAGCACCTAGATTTAATAAAGATTTATTAATTTCTTAATATTTTAATTTTACCTGAATTTTTTAAATTTCACAGTTTGTTCCCACGCAAGCTAATTCACGCTTTAAATCGGTTTCATTTTCATGTTCATAAGTTACGATTTTAGAAAAATCAATATGCTGTACTTGTTTTAAGAGTGCATAATATTTGGTTTCACTAATCTCTTCATAGGGTGCTAATTCGTAAACGTGCTCAAATCTAGGCAAGAAAGATAAGCCGCCCACAGTATCCCAATTATGATAAATCCAGTTAGCAACATCGAGCCACTCGTGATCACTAATCGAAACCGTAACCGAAGGGTTATGCTCAGTGTAATTTAGTTTAGCTAATTTCCAGTGATCTAACTGATCGAGAGCTGTGAGATCGTTTTTAAAAATTGCATGGTCTGGCGCTTTAACGGGAAACTCTAAAACAAAAGTAGTTGCAGTTTTGGGATCCTGACCAACTTCTGGATGGTATGGCACACCCTGATCTCGGAGCATTTTAAAGAGCGCATCGGTAGCAGAAATTCTGACTCGGCGAATATAATATGGCGCATATCTCGGGTGCATACCTGAAGCGCAGTTTACTAGTTGTGATAAAGTGCCAGATGGTTTCACGCAGGTAATACAACTTGATGCTGGTGTATCAAAGCGCGCAGCATATTCACGATTCACGCGAATTGATTCGGCACGCAACTGTTGTAAGACTTGCGCATCACGTACAACTGGACAATCCCATTGACCAGTAATCGACACCCCCAATAAACGCTCTTCTTGGCAGTTTTTAACCCAGTCTTGCGATAAATATGGGAAATTGGTCAAAGTTGCTTGATAGGTGCCCAAGATGGTAGCTATGCGAATTTTGCGCATTAATAAATCAACTGTATCAGTTTCACGCGCAACTACTTCTGAGAGATTACAAAACTGTTTAGAACGTAAAACAATTTCACCACAGGGGTTAGTGCCCCAGGGGAAGTCGGCACTATGCTGTGCTAAACGTCGTTCAGGTAAATTTTTATTGGTTGCCCAACGATTAAAAATACCGCGTTCGCCCGAACCAGAGCGTATTAAAGCTAGCCATTCTTCTAAAAATAAACTCACCGAGGGCTTTTCAGTATAAACGGCTGAATTATTAGCCAGCGAACGCTGTGAGTGATTACGGTAAAACTGCCCCTGTTTAGCATCGCGCATTTCTAGGTCGTCAATATCAGAAAGTGAAATCAGTGCACTGCGACGTACGCCACCTGCTACCACACATTCGCCAATTTTACAGATAATATCATGTACATCGAGTGTTGTAATTTTTTCACCCTGACGTTTTAAAATCGTATCGCGCGTAAAACTTAATAAATTTTTTAGTGGTTCCGGGCCCGCACTTTTACCACCCATAGTTTTTAAGCGCGCACCTGCTGGCCGTAATTGCGATAAATCAAAAGTTAGATCTTGACCATTAAACCAAGTTTTGATGCCAAATGCCAACGCATCCGCCCAACCTTCTTTACTATCTGGAACTAAGTAAGTTTCTAAAAGTTCACCAGTTTGGAACTTAATCGCCGGAAATTGTGCTACCGCTTGCCGTTCTACTGAGAAACCGACTCCTGTGCCACACATTAGAACATATAAAATTTCGGCAAAATCTTGAAAGGTAGTTGGTGCAATAAAAGAACAATTATAGGCCGCTACGTGTGTAGCTCGTGCTGCAGTGCCGGCAAATTGTAATAAGCGCATCGATGGCATTGCTTCCTGCCGTAAGATCGCTTGTCGAATTTCGGTATACTCATCACTGGTTAATTTACTGCCCAAGTTTTCTTGCATAAAGCTCATATAGCGATCAACTGCTTCGATCCAGGTTTCGCGTCGTGATTCCGCCTCGATCCAACGCGCATAGGTACGATAGTACACAAATTCGGCTAGCGAGTTCTGAAAATACTGCTTACTGGCTTGCACTAATTCCCGTACATGTGTTGGTATATGACCAATGGCTTGACGTGCTTCGAAACGTTTTTGGCGATACAAGATATAAGCTTTCGCGGTCTTTACAAAACCGGATAAAATCAATTGAGTTTCGACCATATCTTGCACCTGCTCTACCTCAGGGATAGTCGCAAAAACATTGGTGCTAGTAATCGTAGCACATACTTTTTGGGTAACTAAATTAGCATCAGCTTCTGTGCCCTCACCAGTCGCTTTAAATGCTCTAAAGATCGCTTCAAAAATTTTGCGATCATCAAAAAAAACTACTTTACCATCACGTTTTTTAATCGATTTATTTAGTAACATAGCGAGATCCTAATTTTGTAGCCACAAACCATAACCAAGGCACTAATTTTTTATAAAAACTTTTAAATAAAAACAGATAAAACAAACTAGTACTAGCACAGTTACTAAGCAAATGTATTAAAGTAAATGGCACCTGCCCAGCTAACATAACGGACCAAGCTTGATTAAAAAAAATGGGACCAGTACTAGCTGTCATTAAGTCATAAAAAACAGTTATTATAATCGTAAAAATTAAAAAATTTATTAAATTATAATTTTTGGGTTTAATTTTATGTTTAAGCGGTAAGAACTCATGCGCACTAATAAAAATTTTAGTTACATAGCTCACCCAAAAATAAGTGCTTGCAGTAACTAAGCTCCAAAATCCTAAGTTTCCAGTGTATAAATCATAACTAAAAATATTTAAAGCTGTCCAAGATCCCAGTGCTAACGGCCCAAAAAACTGCGCTAAAAATAGTTGTAAACCAAAAAGCAAATCTAGATTCCCCGGCAAGTTACAATAAAATTTAATTAATAAAGAAAATATTGCACTTATGAGCCAAAAACTGGTATATTTCAGAGATTTATTTTGGAAAATATTTTTAAACATATGGTGCCCTCAAAAATTAAATTTTAACTTAGCCAAGTAAACAGAAAAAAAGGGAAATTTCAATGCAATATTTTTATTGTAGCAATTAAATTTTTCTTTTAGAAGAAGCTCTATAACAAAGGAATAAAATGGTTTTTGTCAATCAAAAAATAACAAAATATTATAGTTTTAATGCCCATACTGAAACTATTTTAATTTTACAAAAATCAGTTAAAAGACAACTGCGCTTTTTGAGTTTAAGTTTAGCGTTTACCGCTCAACTTTGTGCCATAGCAACTGAAGGCACAGCTCGAAAGCCCAGCAGAAAAATTGCGCCTGTCGGCATCAGTGTCGCGATTACAGCAGCTATTACTAATCTGATAAAGCTTGATGTACTGCAGTATTGTGCCGCCGGCACAAGCGCTAGCGTTACAGGCATTATGTCACCGGCGGCTATTACATCTAGGGCTAGCAGATTAGCGGGATTGGACGGCCGACCACCGAGATATCCGGGTCCACGAACTCGTCGTAGAAATGCGGATGGTTCTCCAACTCGTGCTCGCGTAGCGATTATTAGGGTTAGATAGCCAAGTTTAACTAATTATTTTTAAATTTTTTACGGTCTAGCAATCGAATGATAAGCGTTATAAAAGCTTAATTTATGCTTCTGAATTGTCGCACGTTCACCTGAAAAGAGTTTATGACAGCAACCCTGGTCACAAGTCAGCGCTTGTTCATCTGCAACCGGAACGCTTGCCAGGCCCGCAAACCGCGCTTTCGGTTCTGCATGGCCGCAGATATCACCTTGGGATCGACTTTGACAGGCCATGGCGCTATCACGCCCTAATGGGCAATCTATTAGCACAGCCATCAGCTTAGAATTTATAGCCACTAGCGCCAATAAACTTAGAAAACTAAAAAGTTTGTTAAAACCTAAAGTTTGCATAGCTTTCAAAGCCTCCAAAATTTTAAAATGTAAATTAAACTAATTAAACTTAAAGTAGCAAATTAGCTAAAGTAAAAACAAGAAATTTTAAAAGTTCAAATATTATCCGACTCCTAAAATGCTATCTAGAGCACAAGTTTTTTTAATTCGCATCCTATTTTAAAGCGTTTTTAAATTTTTAAGTGACTACGACCGTGGGTGGCGTTTATCGTAAATCGAGCGTAAATAATCGACATCAACATGCGTATAGATCTGGACAGTTGATAAGTTTTCATGACCAAGTAACATTTGTAAGAGTCTTAAATTAGCCCCTTTACGTAATAAGTGCGTTGCTAGAGAGTGTCTTAACTTATGGGGGGAGAGGTCAGACTGAATATTAGCTTGTTTAGCTAAATTTTTTAAAATCTGCCAAAAAGCTTGTCTGGAAATGGGACGAATTTTAGCGCCATAAAGCACTGGGAACAAGCAAGTTGAGTTATTTAAATTACTTTTACCCAGTAAATTCGTATGCGCTGTTTTTAGATAATTTTGCTCAAGCTCTAGTAAAAACTCTTTGGGTACTGGCACTAGACGTTCTTTGCCCCCTTTGCCAGATACGGTGATAAAACTGGTATCAAATCTAATATCGGAAACTTTAAGGTTAGTCAGCTCGCTTACACGCATACCCGTCACATAGAGCAAACTAATCATAGTGCGATTACGCACTCCTAGGTCAGTTTTATCTTGATTGGCGCAAGTTAATAATTGCTCGACTTCTAGTTCAGTTAAAAACTTAGGTAATCGTTTGTCTAGTTTAGGTAAATTTAAATTTTGGGCTAAATTTAAATGATTATGTTCGCGCGCCAAAAAATTATAAAAAACTTTTAAAGCTGAGATTTTACGAGACATTGAGCGCGCTGAAAGTGCTTTATTTTTGCGCAAATAAGTTAAATAAGCTTTTAGTTGTGCCAAATCTAAATTACTAAAATGTAACTCCCGTTTACTTAAATAACTCTCAAATTGGTGCAAATCTTGCATATAAGCACTAACAGTGTTCCGTGCGGCCCGCTTTTCGGTTAATAAGTAAATCTCAAATTGCCCAATATACTGCTCCATAAACTTGCTCTCCTGAACCCTAGGCACCCTGAGTAATTTTGAAAGAATCTATCGAAGGGCGATCAATAAGATTTAGCCACAATCACATCCGATTTACTAAACTCAGCACAATTAAAACAACTAGCCTGAGTTTTTTCAGCTAAAATACATCTAATCGAAGCTTTATAGTTTTTTAACACTGCTTCACAGTCTGGTGAGTTGCACCAACCAGTTTGATATGCGCCCCCCGTCTGCGCAGTGTGTTGAGGGGCTTCGTCGGGCACGGCCACGCCAGCTAATTCTGCGCCAAATTCAGCTAGCTTAGCACCACTAGTTAAGTTTTGTTTAAATTTAATTTCAGCGCGTTTAAACATCTCAGCTTGTAAAAACTCTAATTTAGTAGTGACATGCGCAACTATTTCGGACCAAGCAAGTATGGTTTTTTGCGAATCTAATCTGTCGGTAATAATCACTTGATTAGCTACCAGATCTTTAGGCCCTAGCTCAATTCTTAAGGGCACACCTTTGAGTTCCCATTTATAAAATTTAGCCCCTGGTGTTTTATGCTCATCTAAGTCAAGTTTAACTCGTACACCAGCTAGTTTTAATTGATCAGCTAAATTTTGGGCAGCTAAAACTATATTATTTTTTTCAGTAATATCACCACGCAAAATCGGTATAATTACCACTTGAATCGGAGCTACTTTAGGCGGTAGCACTAAGCCGTTTTGATCACCATGGGTCATAATTAAAGCACCTACTAATCGAGTAGTCGCTCCCCAGCTAGTAAAATATGGATAAGCCATCTGGCCATTTTGATCTTGAAATCTAACTTCGAATGCTTCGGCGAAACTTTGCGATAACATATGGGAGGTACCCATTTGCAGCGCTTTACCGTCCGGCATAATGCCCTCGAAAGTGTAAGTTCTTTCAGCTCCAGCAAATTTTTCGCTGGCCGATTTTTCACCCACCAGCACTGGAATCGCCAAATGGGATTGTGCTAGCTGCACATATTCGTTTAACATGAGCAACGCTTCGCTCTGGGCTTCTTCGTAGGTAGCGTGGGCCGTATGGCCCTCTTGCCAGAAAAATTCAGTTGACCTGATAAATGGCCTTGGGCGCATTTCCCACCGCACTACTGAGGCCCACTGATTTAATTTTAAGGGCAAATCACGATATGATTTAATCCATTTGCTAAACATAAAATAAAAAATAGTTTCTGAAGTGGGTCTCACTACTAGTGGCTCTTCAAGTTCTTTGCCGCCGGCGTGTGTAACTACGGCAAGTTCTGGTGCAAAACCCTTTACATGTTCAGCTTCACGCTTAAGAAAACTTTCCGGAATTAAGAGTGGGAAAGCGGCGTTTTCATGACCAGTCGCTTTAATTCTAGCATCCAAATAATCACGGATATTTTCCCAGATTGCCCACCCGTAGGGCCGAACGACCATGCAGCCACGAACCGGTGCATTGTCGCTAAGCTCAGCTTGGTAGACTACTTCTTGGTACCATTCGGGAAAATTTTTCTGAATATCTGGTAATTTTTGCATGGCTACTTTCAGATTAAGGCTAAAAATATTTGCTAGACTAGTTAAAACTTAACTGAGTTTAGCAAATATTTTTGGTTTTAGCGCAAAAATATTTTTTATGTACTTTTTATACAAAATTATAATTTAATGGATGTCTCAAATCTTAAAGTTTTCAGCTTCAGCTAGCTTTAATTGTTTACGCAGACCATCCCCTCAAGCGAAGAAAAGACACAAGTTAACCCCGGACAACAATTTTTGGTCCCATCGTTTAAGCATGTTCGCCCTTCTTCACGACATATGTCAATAAATTGAGCTGTATCGGGAAAAGCTGCACATTGTACGTATTCACAATTGTTTGCATCTACATAAACACAATTAGAAGCTGTATTTGAATTAGAAGTGAAGGGAGAGTTGCAATTAGTGGTCAAAAATGTATAACCAGCGCAAATGCCTCCGGATGGATCTGAAGAAGGTTGTAATACGCTTGTACTTGTCCCATTGGAACCCAGTATAGTAGAGACATTGCATGGTGATGGTATTGGCGGCATCGCGCCTAACTGTAAAATCAAATTGGCAAAAGCTATCGCACTTATTAAATAGAATTTATTCATATGTAATTTCATACTTCCCCTTGACTTTGAGTTTTTATATCAAGCGCTTTCTGCTCTAGTTCGTTCTAAATTAGCTAAAAAAAGGGCTTTTTGTACAAAAGGTAATTTTTCAAAATACACATCTCTGATTTTGGCACCACCAGTTAATAAAGCCACTAAAAGCAACGTCTCATTTAAGCTGAATTCTTCGCCACGTTGAAATTTAAAATTTAAAGAGCCAATTTTACGTTCCAAGATATTCTTTTTATCCCCATCCGGTCCCGGCTTGTAAATATAATTTGGATTTGCTCCGGCCGCCATCAAGATTTCAGCTTGTTCCACAGCATCATCTCTGGTTTTAAAACCACCCGTAGCCCAAAGTAAAGCGCGATCTAAGCTCATTTGATCAATTTTTACATCTTGCGTTTTAGCAGCTGCTAGAATTAAATTAATGGCTGTCAGCGGATCATCAAAAAAATCGTTTGCGGCAGTTTCAATCGCCGTTGGAGCATATTGATTTAGGCGTATATTAAGTCTAGCACCGGCCTCAATTGCCGCTTGGATGCGTTCCGCACGTTTAGCTTGTCCAATTTTAGTGGTATCTCCAATAGCATGCAGTAAAGCCTGATCCGCTGCGCTCAGAGCCGCCCCTTGTATCAAAGCTCGAGCAGCATCTGCAGCATCATCACCATAGTCCAATGCTTGTAACGCATTAAATTGTGTAGTGGTTGATATTACAAGTACTAATAGTAAGCTCTTTTTAGCAACTATCTTCATAGTTACACCCCCATACAAACTTTCAGCTATATTAACTAATAAGCCAAAATTTCAGATTCCGACCCTAAGTTTTTTTGTCGCCTCGCAGTAGCTTCTTTACGCTGCCGGTCTTCTAAATCTTTGCTATCCCAACTCTTTAGAGTATTCAATATGGCTTTAAGCTTATTTTGATTATCTATTCTTTGCATCTCTAACGTGCTAGCTTTCTCCCATTCATCTTCGTTGTAAGCTTGTCTTATCTGATCAGATAAACTTTTTTCTGCTGCTTCTTGCACGGCCTTTAAAAGCCTATAGTGATCAAGCAGTACCACCGCTCCTGGCTTATTCAAAACTTCTACAGCTTTATAGCTATCTATGCTCTTAATAGCATCGATAAGTTCCATAGCTAATGCACGTCGCTCCTCTTTAGTAATCGTTAGAGCTGTAAACGGTGTAAGTAAGCAGCCGGATAAAAGTACTGAAACTAGTAAACTTCTAGATACTTTCATAATACCCCCATTAAAATTATAATTATTAACAATTATTTCTATTTATACTATAAGGGTACCGAAAGTGGCTTAAAGAAAGCAATAGTTTAAAAAGATTATTCGGCTAACAGAGAAAAAATCTACTTACAGGGGGGCTATAAGACATGCTCGTCAGGAATAGTTTTAGGCTTATTGGGTGCGGCAAATAGATAAATAGAGAGCCCGGCAGATACGATTAGAAGTGAAAAAAAGAAATTCCTAGGCATTAAATGGCTCCGGAAAATTAACTCCCAAATCGCCGCAAATAGTGGGGTAAAGAGACCGGCAAAGGCTAAAAGCGTAGCGCTATATTGCTTGAGCAGCTTGGCGTATAAGTTATAAAACAGAATATTAGAGATTAAAATTAAAATCCCAGACCAGAATAAAAGTAGCTTAAAATCGGCTAAATTTAAGCTAGGCCAAGTTTCAAAGCATAAGCTAGTAATAAAAGCTAATAAGCCCCCAAGTAGCATACCTAGCCCATTAACTAAAATTGGGTCATAATGTTGCTTAACTAAATCTTGTACCGTCAGCCAGGCATAGACTGAAGTAATTACTGAAATAATAATGGCTAACTCTGGCAAAGAGATCTTAAACAATTCACCGGCCATTAATTCTTTGGGAGCTAGATCAAATAAGATGGGAATAAACCCCAAAATTCCAATTATTAACCCCAAAATCTGTTGCCAAACCAATTTTTCTTTTAACATAAAATAAGAGCAGAGCGCCGTAACTACGGGCGTAAAATTAAAGAGTAGCGCTGTTTTCGGCGCTGATAAATACTGCAAACCCCAAAATTCAGTTACGAACGGGATATAGGCGTGAAATAGCGCAACTTTTAAAAATTTACCCCAATCAGCTCGCCTGATTTTTAAAAGCTTAGTTCTGAAGAAATATAGAAAAGCTAACAGTAAAATTCCGGCGATTGTCATACGAAAACCGATAAACCAAATCGGGGCGACTAACTTTAAAGCTTGTTGGCCAACTAGGAAAGTCAGTGCCATTAACGCATAAATTAAAAAAACTAAGATCATAGATTAGCCAGCTTTCTCAGAAACTTGCGCCGTTAACCGGGCTAAACGTTTCGATTCGCCTAAGTAAAATAAGATTAAACCGGTAGAAATAATTATTAATGCTAAATAAAAAATCAACGACATAGTTTTGCCTAAAAATAACCATTCCCATAGAGCCGCAAAAACTGGGATGGTTAAACTAGTCATCGATAAAAAAGTGGCGCTATAGCGCTTTAATAACCAAGCGTACATGTTATAACAGAAGACATTGGAGATTAAAATTAATAGCCCGACCCACAGTGATAGTTCACCAAATTGCGCTAGATTTAAGCTGGGATAAGTTTCAAATAAGGGCACAGTTAATAAAGCTAACAGACCGCCACCCAGCATACCGATACCGTTAATAAAAACCGGCGAATAATTTTTAATACTTAATTTTTGAATAGTTAACCAGGCATAAACTGAGCTGGTTGCTGAAACTAAAATCGCGATCTCTGGCAAAGAAATGGAAAAAATCTCACCCGCAATTTGCTCAGCTGGCACTTGCTCGAAAATAATTAGCAGAAAACCCGCAAAGCTAATAACTAGCCCCAAAATTTGTTGCCAAATTAATCTCTCGCGTAACATAAAATGTGATAATAAAGCGGTAATAAAAGGTCCAAAATTAAATAATAGCGCCACTTTAGGACCAGAAATATATTGTAAACCCCAAAATTCGGCAATAAACGCTAAATAAATATGAAAAAAACCAATTTTAGCGAAGGTTAAAAGATCTGTTTTTTTTAAATTAAGCTGCCTGCGAGAAAATAACGCCAGGGTTCCTAGCAATAAAAGTCCTGCACTGGTCATGCGGAAACCAATTAAAAAGATCGGACTGACAATCGCTAAAGCTTTTTGAGCAATTACAAAAGTAGTACTGAGAAGTGCTTTAACTACAAAAGCTAAAATATACATAAGAACACCAAAACTTCTTTCGCTTAAATCGAATATTTCTTTTTAGTACGTTCGTGGTGAGTTTTTTACGTAGTAAAAAGTATCGAACCATAGCGTATTTTCTTTTTTACTAACTACGCTTTAACATCGTGGTCGAGTATACTGAAGTTTTCGATTTTGTCAGCTAAACCAGTTTGTGTGTCAATGGTAATGCAAACACCAGATAAGATAGCAGGCGGCAAAATATCTACGACAAATTTCTGCGGCATCTGCGTTAAAAAAGTACTTAGTACGACATCTTTTTGCATGCCTATCATGGAATTATAAGCACCAGTAAAACCTAAATCTGTAATAAAAGCGGTGCCCTTAGGTAAAATTCTAGCATCAGCTGTTGGTACATGTGTATGTGTACCAGCTACAGCACTCACGCGCCCGTCCAAATAAAAACCTAAGCCAATTTTTTCGGCGCTAGTCTCAGCGTGCATATCAACTAAAATAATTTTAGTTTTAGATCGCATATAACTTAAAGCCGTATCAGCTGTTCTAAAAGGACAATCTAAACTCTCTTTCATAAAAATTCGACCCTGTAAATTTAAAACACCTACTGTAATAATTTGTACAACAGGGTTACTATTTTTGGTTTCGAATTTTAGATCAAAAAAAGTCAAGCCTGAACCTGGGGTACTATTCGGAAAATTAGCTGGACGTAGCAATGGCACTCGATCACCAGACTGCGAACTTAAAAGCGCTATAATCTCTTTTTTGGCCCAGATATGATTACCGGTAGTAATCACGTTTACACCACAAGCCATAAAAAAATCGACCAACTTAGGAGTGATTCCACGGCCATTCTCAGCTGCATTTTCGCCGTTTACAATTACCGCGTCTGCCTGATATTTAGCTTTTAAACTCGGCAAGCTTTTTTGCAGCATCGCACAACCTAGTGGGCCAGCCACATCGCCAATCATCAAAACTTTAATTTTAGCGGGCATATTCCACTGCTCGCTTTTCTCGAATCACGCTAACTTTAATCTGACCAGGGAAGTTCATTTCGGTTTCGATCCGCTTCGCAATTTCGCGCGCTAAAATGATTGACTTATCGTCATCCAGCGCATCTTCTTCGACTATAATTCTTAATTCACGGCCAGCTTGTAAAGCGTAAACTTTCTTGACACCTTCAAAAGATTCACCAATCTCTTCTAGTTGTTCTAGACGCTTAACATACGCCGAATAGGTTTCGCGACGCGCCCCGGGACGGGAAGCGGAAATAGTGTCAGCTATCACGACAATTGGACCATAGATCGAACTGTAAGGAACTTCTTCGTGATGCGCAGCAATCGCATTCACGATACGCGGATCTTCGCCACACTCTTTGGCAATATCCGCACCAATTTTAGCGTGCGGGCCTTCGACTTCCGCTGTAACTGCTTTACCAATATCATGTAATAAACCTGCGCGCAGAGCAATTTGTGGATCAAGACCCAGCTCTTCAGCGATCATCCGAGCAAATACCGCTACTTCTTTAGAATGGGTCAAAACATTTTGGGAATAAGAAGTGCGAAACTGTAATTTTCCCAAGAGTGTCACAATTTCAGGTGCGACCCGCTGTAAGTTAAATTCTAAAACTGTTTGCCGACCATATTCTTGAATCGACTCTTCAATCTCTTTTTCACACTGCTCGACAGTTTCTTCAATCTTGGAGGGGTTAATTCGCCCATCGTTAATCAATTTGTGAATGGCGCGTAAAGCTACTTCACGCCGAATGGGATTAAAGCCCGAAATTGTAATAATTTCCGGCTGATCACCAATGACAATTTCCATGCCAGTCGCCATCTCTAGCGCTTTAATATTGCGACCTTCTTTGCCGATAATTCGACCCTTCATTTCGTCGTTGGGTAAATGAATCGTACCGGAAGAATGTGGACTAACTTGATCTGCCACATAGCGCT
>DATEBN010000114.1:0-4472 GCA_035287785.1 Candidatus Babeliales bacterium | reverse complement strand
GAAGTAGATTTAGTGGACCTACATATGATACCGCAAGAACTTAAGGCAGAAATTTTACGCGAAGGGGTTATATGGAAACTATGAATACGGCGCTAGTTTTGCTTTTGAAAGCACTAGCAACGTTAAGAGAAGCCTTCGATGTTTTTCTAGAGATACAAAAATTGGGCAATTTAAAGTTTATTTTAGCGGCTGAAGACTCGATGGTCCAAAGGTTTGAATATACGCATGAAGCTTTTTGGAAGTTTCTTAAAAGATATCTAGAAAAAATATATAATCTGGAGGCGGTTAATAGCCCTAGATCTGTATTTAGAGCTTGTTTTAAAGTTGGCTTATGTTCCGAAGCGGAAACCGATCTTTTATTAATGATGCTCGATAAGCGCAATCAAACAACACATATTTACGATAGTATTCTGGTGCATAAAATTTTGCCAGAAGTACCAATGTATTATGATTGTATGAAGAAAATTGCTGAGCGAGTTAAAGCAGATTTGGAAAATCGCAAACAGTTGTCTAAGTATCAAGTTAAGTGATTTAATCTCTAAATTAGCTATAATTAATTAAAATTCTGATAATTAAAACTATATAGTAAGTTCTAGAGCGAGAATAAGCATGTCTGTAGATTATAAAAAAACCTTAAATTTGCCGCATACCGAATTTCCGATCCGGGCGGATCACAAGATAGATGATCCGATCATGCTAGAGCGTTGGGCGCAAGCAAATTTAGCAGCCCAAAGTTTTACGCATAACCAAGGCCAAGAAAAATTTATTTTACATGACGGGCCACCGTATGCCAATGGCCATATACATTTAGGGCATGCTTATAATAAAATTTTAAAAGATATCTTAACCAAAGCGCAACGCATGAGTGGTAAACATGTACCAGTTACACCAGGTTGGGATTGTCATGGCTTACCGATCGAGATTAAAGTTACCGAGCAAACTCCTGGGTTAGAGCCAATTGCTTTGCGCCAAGCTTGTCGTGAGTATGCCCAAAGTTGGATAGATATCCAACGTGACGAATTTAAAAAGTTGGGTGTCTTAATGGATTGGGAGCGGCCCTATCTCACAATGGACTATAAATATGAAGCCGATATTCTACGTGCCTTCGGGAAATTTGTAGCGCAGGGCTATATCGAGCGCAAAAATAAAACGGTCGCTTGGTGCCCAGCCTGCCAAACTACGCTGGCGTCAGCCGAAATTGAATATCAAGATCGTAAAGATCCGTCAGTCTATGTACTATTTAGCTTAAGCCAAGCTGAAATTAAAAGACTTTGGCCAGAGTTTCCTGAACTAGCTGATAAACCAGTTAGTCTATTGGTATGGACCACGACGCCTTGGACCTTGCCATTAAATCGGGCGGTTTTTTTAAAACCAAAGACTAAATATCAAATTTTACATGATAATGCTGCAGGGCAATATTTTATTGTGGGTGCACAATTAGCGGATCAAATTTGCGCAGCTAAACAGATCGCTAAACAGGTGATCGTAGAATTCGATTCAGAGCAATTATTAAACTCAAAAGTACAGCACCCCTTTGTTACTAATTTACAAGTACCAGTTCTGCTAGACCCGTTCGTATCAGTGACTGATGGCACGGCCTGTGTACATAGTGCGCCTGGTTGTGGACCAGAAGATTATGAGATGGGTCGCCGTTATAATTTAGAAATTTATTCACCGCTTAGTGCCGATGGAAAATACACGGCCGAGATAGAGCCTAAAGAGTTATTAGGCATGTCGGTAGCCGATGGACAGATTTGGGTGATTAAAAAATTAGCGGAGTTAAATAAGCTATTTTATAAGAGTTCGATTAAGCACAGCTATCCACATTGCTGGCGCTGTCGTGGCGGACTAATTTTTAGAGCTACTAGCCAGTGGTTCTGTGATTTGTCACATGAAGATTTGCAAATTCAGGCACGCAGAGCGCTAGACCAAGTTAATTTTGTACCAGAGCGTGCCGGAAATAATTTGAAAGCGACGATCGACAATCGTTTAGAGTGGTGTTTGTCGCGTCAAAGAGTTTGGGGGGTGCCAATTCCAGCACTCTTATGCTCAGATTGTGATCGAGCTTATTTAACGCCAGAGTTAATTGAACAAGTTGCGCAGGGGGTTGAAAAAGCTGGTGTAGAATATTGGGATAGTCTTAAGATTACAGATATTGTTAGTGCGAATTTAGCGTGTGCTAATTGTAAGAGTACGAGCTGGCGCAAAGAACAAGATATTTTAGATGTCTGGTTTGATTCTGGTGTCTCCCATTATGCTGTTCTAAAACAAAACCCCGAGCTGGCTTTCCCAGCAGATGTTTATCTAGAAGGTCGCGATCAGGCGCGTGGTTGGTTTCAGAGTTCACTTTTAACCAGTTTGGTAGTTGAGGCCGGGCAGGGGAATACTAGATCGATCGTAACGCATGGTTACACGGTAGATGCGCAAGGTCGTAAAATGTCTAAATCTTTAGGTAATGTGGTAGCGCCACAGGATATGATTAAAGATTTAGGGACAGACGGGTTAAGACTATGGGTCGCAGCGACAGATCTAGGTAACGAAGTGGTCGTATCACCAGACCTGGTAAATAATGTCAAAGAGGTGCATCGTAAGATTCGTAATACTGCTAGATTTTTGTTGTCTAATTTATACGATTTTAATCCACAGTTTAATTGTGTACGTTTACCAAAGATGTCGGCGATCGATATCTTCGCTTTATATCAATTAGGCCAACTAAGTAGGTCAGTGCAAATAGCTTATCGCGAAGCGCGTTTCACAGCGGTTTTTCATGAGCTAGCTGAATATTGTACGAAAGATTTAAGTGCGTTTTATCTAGATATTATTAAGGACAGATTATATTGCGAGCAACCGGATGGTCTGGTGCGACAATCTGCTCAGACGGTTAGTTGGATTATTCTAGATACGCTAACTAAATTAATGGCACCCATCTTATCGTTTACGGCAGAGCAAATTTCCGATTATGCCCAGACTGATAAGCCGCGCTCAATTCATCTGCAAAATTTTACGAACCTAGATTTTCTTCTAGAGTTAAATTTAGATCTGGCAGCTTGGGATAAAGTTTTACAGTTACGTTCAGCAATTTTACGCGCCCTTGAAACGCAGCGTGAAACCGGCGTGATTAAACATTCGCTCGAAGCAGCAGTTGAAATCGATTTTGTCACACCAGCGGGTCAAGCATATCTCTCAGCGCTAGAAACTGTTTTAAATAGTAGTAATAAGCAAGCGATCGCTGAGTTTTTACAAGAATTTATGATCGTGTCTAGGGTTCAGCTAGTTGAAAACTCTGTTAGTTTGCCAGATTCGCAATTAGCTGGAATTAAAATTGGGGTTTCGCAGGCTATTGGAGATAAGTGTCCGCGTTGTTGGAAATATGAATTAAATAGTCATGCAGACAGTTTATGTACCAGGTGTCAAAAGGTAGTTGCTTTTATCGAGTCTAGTAATTCCAAATTTAAAAGCTAGGATAATTGGTGGTTGATTTTTAAATTAAGTTTTTACAGAATTAGGCTACGCGCTTTTTTTTAAGGCAAGTATGCCGCGCGTAGCCTAATTCTTCCAAATGAAAATTCTTCAAAATTATCTAACTAGTTTGGGAGCTTGTATTAGCGTGTTTGCTTTGGGTAACTTGCTTAACTGGCCTAGCTCACTAGATTTACCGGGCTTAGTAGCTAAATTTTTAACAGCAGCAGATTCGGGTCCTGTTTTCGCTGGTACAAGTATGCTAATTTTAGCGCTTAGTTCATTAGCTTGAGCTTCTAATTTTAACAACTGTTTTTTGATTTGTTCAGCCAGTTCAAATTCAGCTGCTAATGTAGAACTTACCAAACGCTTAACTTTACTGATTGTGCTATCAGAGTGGCTGACCTTAGTTCGCATTAATTCTAGAAGCTGGGGTGCGAGTTGATAGCTTTTTCCCACAACGCTGATTAGGCCGCGCAGAAGCCGTTCGTACTGGAGATTAACCCGGATTAAATCAGCTTCTAATTGCCTTAAAGTAGTGCGTTCGGCAGAGTTGTTAAAATTTGGCTTGGTGTTGGACTTGGAGTTGGATTTGTTTTTATCTGGAGTATTTAGCTTATTTTTAGAGCTAATCTTACTACTGTGTAAGTTTTCGATTTGTGTAATTAACTGAGTCTCTTGAATTAAATTTTGCAAATTAGTTAACTCTTGGGCAAGTTGCTCAGTTAATTTATGGGGCGCTAATTTAGCTTTATGTTGTTTAGAGCTGGGCTTTAAAGAGTACTTTTCCTGAATTTTTTTTGCCCGCAGCTCTCGCTGACCATGATCAGCATGGTGCCACTTATTGCCAACGGGTGTAAATTCATTTAGCACTTCTGGAGCGAATTCTTTAACCAACTTTTGACTATCAGAGCGGGTTTGATTAAGTTCTAATTTAATTAGCTGGTCGATAATAGTATCTAGTTTTTTCAAAACTGGTAACTTGCGCGTACTTTCGCTCAATTCTTTATTTA
>DATEBN010000113.1:0-3520 GCA_035287785.1 Candidatus Babeliales bacterium | reverse complement strand
CAACTGTTCGTTTAGAAGGCATATTCGATACCCCAGTTTAAAACAAATGCTGTTTTAGTATTCAAGAGTGGTGTCCCTGAAATACTAAAGCCATCATCATCTAATTGCTCCAATGTCACTAAGTCATCTTTGCTTAGCGCTTTACCTCTAATATCGTGATAATGTTTGCCAGGTATAAATACCCCGCTCACCAAAAATCCTTTGAGATTTTTTACAAATTGCATGGTCAATGTAGCATTAAATTCTATACCCAGATGCCTGCTAGCTGGCTCATCAATGGAACTTTTTAGTGGAATACTAAATTTTTTAGTCGCATGATCTTGCCAATAACTTAATAACCCTAAATTCCAATTAACCGCTTTAGAGCAGAACTTCTTGTCGAAATTTAAAGCTCCGCCGCAATATAAAATATTATTAAATCCGGAAACCTTAGATGGATAAACACCAGTTACACTTGGATCTGAAACAGATGATAATGGCCGTGCAATCGCGTTGGGCCCAATCACAAATAACGAGATTACACGTTTACCAGAATAAACTTCTTGTAAGCCAATAAAACCCTGATAGTCACCATCCACACTGCTATCACCAAAACCATTTAAATCGCGATTTGGATTCTCATCTCCGGTAGCCCAGCCCACTGTACCGGACAGTTTCAATGCTTTAGTAATTAACCAACTCAAATCAGCTACCAACATAAAGCCTTTATAAACGTTGCGGTATTTGGGACTAAATCTAGTTAAACCATTATATAATCCCGTACTATTAATTTGCTGACCATTTAAATTTGGATCATTAACAGCATAATTTTTAATAATAGTTTTATTAGCACTATTAACTAGCGCATTAGTAGTCAAGTCACTATTACTATAAATCTTAGTATATTGTTCGACCAAAGTGCCGCTACTATCAGCTTTAATTTCGATTTGATTGCTATCCCAACCATGCACAGTCTGATGACCAAAGTTAGCAGCAAATTCACAACCCCATTGGAATCTTTCACCTTCATAATCTACCATTAAGCCGGGAGTAATTAGGTTACTAGCGCTGTCTGCTGGAAACTCAATCGACACTTCGGGATTACGGTTATATAAGAAATATGGTTCGATAACTAGCGTACTATGATCACCTTGTTTAACACTCATTGGATACCATTTTACCCGCATGGCATAGACAAAATTTACATGTCCAAAACCACGCGTACCTGTGCCTGATGGATTTAATTCGTCCGTATAAATTTTCTCATTTACGCGACTAAAATTATCGGTCCAATTACGTAAAATTCCTAAATACATGTCATAAAAAACTTGGTCTTTGGCAAGATCACCATACAATAAAAACCCTGGTGCGTTTTGATCAACAGTACTATCAGCATAGAAACCGAGCAGACCAGCAGACGAAGCATAAGCTGAACCAAGCGCAATCCCGCGCCCTAATTCAAATGGGAACAGTCCAGCTTTAAAGTGCTGCACACCTTCAGTATTTACACCAATTGTATTATTTAAATTAATATCGACCCAACCTTCACGTAACCAGAAAATCTGTTTACTAATATAATGGCCATGATCGCCAAATGTAGCATCTGCCAATTTAATCGGCGTGTTAGAAGTAGCTGCAATCGAATCTGGGCTACCCCACCGACTCTTATTACGTAACACTAAATAAGAGTCTAAAGTTTTGCCAATTTTAGCTTTAGCTTTTAAATCCCAGATGCCCTGTGCCCACAATACTTGGTCTAATGGACTGCCACTGAATAGGGCACAATTTTTGCTGTAAAAAACTTCTACGCGATTTTTTAAACCTACTTCAAACTCATTATCTTCCCAACGACAACCGAAGATCTCTCTTTGCTTTTCAGTGGCTTTAGCAGCTTGTACTTGCACAGAATCACTTGAATCTACTTCTGTAATTAATTCAGCTGTATGGGTAGTATTTAACCTGCCTAACAACAATAAAAATATTAAGATTTTGGATTTTATCTTGGAACTTGAAATGTCCATGGTTGTCTTCGACTCGCGCGCGAAATTTGTTAATCGTCTGTTCTAGCCTATATGTAGAGGGAAAAAGTTTTTTGCCATCAAGCACATGCTATATAGAAAAGTTAATCTGCAACACATATTTGTCAAATTTTAGTGTTGAAAAGCATGTAGTTTTGCTTTAAGCGATCTCCCAATAACTCAGTATTAAAGTTTACTCCGGCATTTGATATTTACGCCAAGCTGCTAGCGCAACTGGAAAATATGGCTCTGCTAACTCCAACATACCCTTAGCATAGACTTTAATTTCATGCTGGGCCCCAGGCGATAAGCGTAATTTTAAAAAATGCATTAGTGAGTGCAAGTTGCAGGTAAATATAAACTGCGTGTAAATACAAACGGGCAAGATACCGCGTGCTTGCTCTCGACAAACCCCAGCAGCCAATAAATCATGATAACTTTTTAGTGCAGCTATCACCTGTACACGATAATGGGCGGTCAGTTCAGCATTTTGAAAAGCGCCATGTGAAGCCTGACGATTATTTTGATCTTGAAAACGCCAATCAGTGGGAATATAAAATTCATCTTGCACTTCGACATAACGATAACTAATTTCGTTATAAGAATTCATACGATGCCGCATCCATTGCCGCGCTACAAAAATCGGCGTTTTAACCCTAAAAGATAATTGATTATGTTCAAATGGGCTCGTGTGATTATGCTGCATTAAATAATTGATCAATTTAAGATCTTTGGGATCTAGACTAGTCACTTGTTTGCCGAATGAGACTCGGGCAGCATTGACAATATCAATATCCGTGCCAGAAACTCGCACCAGTTCTAGTGAGCTAATTTGATCATCTAGGGGATCTAAAACTTTTGATTCAGCAATATCAGTATCACTAGCTTCAGTACTAAAATTTTTTATCTTATCTGCCATTAATTCCATAAATTTCCCAACCAAACTAACTAATTTTTAGTATATTAATTTTTAAATATATCCAAGCGTAAATCAATTTAAGTAGGAGTGGAAGATGCCCACAAAACATCAACTATTACTTGGTGCACATATGTCGATTGCTGGCGGTTTAGAACAAGCTATTATTCGTGGTGATAGTATCGGCTGCACTGCCATTCAAATTTTCACCAAGAGTAATCGCCAGTGGCACGCTAAAAAAATCACCACTGATGAAGCGTTATTATTTAAAACAACTTTTAAAAATTCTAGCGTAAAATCTATCGCTGCACATGCTAGCTACCTAATTAATATTGGTGCACCCAATCATGAAACCAATCACAAATCTTTAAACAGTTTAATTACAGAGTTGCAACGTTGTGAATTATTACAAATACCGTATTTAATTTTACATCCCGGTAATGGTTTAGGTACACCAGACAAAGCCTGTTGGGAGTTAATCGCCCGAAATATTAATCATGCGCTGAGCGAGAGTCCTGGTAAAACCATTTTATTGCTGGAAAACACGGCTGGTCAAGGGCACAATACCGGCTATAAATTTGAACAATTGGCAGCTATTATAGCACAA
>DATEBN010000112.1:0-18744 GCA_035287785.1 Candidatus Babeliales bacterium | reverse complement strand
TGTTCAGCAGCTGCGATCATGATTTTTTCTAACCGCTCAAAGTTGCCCTGTGTGTATTTTTGTCCCGCTTGCTCTGATTTAGTCGTGATTAATAACTGAATTTTATTGGCACCCAGCTCGACACAACTATATAATGCTGTTTCTAGAGCTTCACGTTTTAATAATGGCAGACAAACCGTAATTTCGGGCTTTAAATCTGGATTAACAGCCAAGTTACCAATAAATTTTAAAGCTAGATTATTTTTTGTAATGACACCTAACTCCGCTAAAACGTGCTGCTTACGATCGAAAATTACGACCTGATCACCAGTATTTAAGCGCAATACGCGAATAATTCTGTGGTATAATTCTTGAGTATCTAATTTATTTAGATCTGGTGTAAAAACGGCAAACTGGTGCTTACTAGACATATGTAATCCCAAAAATTATTATTCCACAAAATAGAGTAATAGGTTAACGGCTTTTTGCATAACATAATTTTTAATTCTTGCTAACCAAAGCACTAACGCATACTGTTTGACCGGCGTAGGAGTAATCATATCTGAATTTAAATCTTGCGCTAAACTACCCCAATTGTTTGCAAAGCTATCAGCCATACTATCAATATTTTCCATAGTAATATATTCACCTGCTACCGATTTAGGCACTAAATAAACCCGCAAATGCTGTGTATCTGGTAACTTTTTAAATACATAGGCACAATTAATCCTAGTTAAATGCGCAATTTCTACTCCACAAATTACCTCTGTACTATGCTCATGATCAGCAATACAAAATATCGATAATTTTTCAGCTTGCGCTAAAATTTTAGGTACATCAATGCTAGCTATATTTTGCTTACTAATATCCGGATAATTATTAAAGACATATGATTCACTCGGAAAGCGACAAAATTTTAAATCTGTGAGCGACATCAAAGTGGCTGCATGCTCAGCTTCTTTAGCATTGCGAAAATCCCAGAGTATAAAATATTCGGAATCTTGCCAATCGGCGCCAAATAAAGACACACAATTTAATAAAATCAGTATTATACCTAACGTTTTTGCTCTAGTACGCTTGCTCAAACATAACCCCTTTTTTAAGGCTTAAATTTTTATTTTTTATATCTGGATAATAAATCAGGTGTAGCTATTAAATGCAACTATAATTTAGTGAATCAATTATTTTAAGCGATAGATCCGATGTTTGCCAACCTTGATGACCATGGCCGGCACCCATTTAATTTCGGTTTTAAAATCGGTCACCACTTGCTCATCAATTTTAACTGCGCCATCTTGAATTAAACGTCGCGCTTCTGAAGAAGTTGTAATGGCACCTAAAATTTTCAATAAGTCTACTAGCCAGATGGGATTGGCAGTCCCAGCCGGTAAAACTATTTCTGTAGCTGCAGAATAATCTTGCGCCTGAAATAATTTTTCAAACTGAGCTTGTGCTTGCACAGCTAATTCTGGCGACCAAAATTTAGCAACAATAGCATGTGCAATCTGTTTTTTAAGATCCATCGGGTGTAATTTGTGAGCTTGAATTTGCTGATTCCAAGCTGCAATTTGCTGTTCTGGAGTATTTAATAACAATAAAGCGTAACGTTGAATTAATAAGTCCGTAATCGACATTAATTTACCATAAGCATCAGCTGGTAGATCAGTTAAACCAATACTGTTATTAAGTGATTTAGACATCTTATCTTTGCCATCTAAACCCTCTAACAATGGCACCGTTAAAATCACCTGTGGCTCTTGATGATATTTTTGCTGCAAATAGCGTCCCATTAATAAATTAAAGGTCTGGTCTGTACCGCCCAACTCGACATCAGACTCTAACGCCACGGAATCGTAACCCTGCATTAAGGGATACAGTAATTCATGCATGGAAATTGTTTGGTGATTTTTTAATCGATCGGCAAAATCGTCCCGTTCGATGATTTGTGCTAAAGTGGCCTGTGCGCATAATTTAATAAAATCAGCGGGCGTTAAAGTAGCTAGCCATTCGGAATTAAATCTAACTGTAGTTTTAGCTGGATCTAAAATTTTAGACACCTGTTCAAAATAAGTTTGCGTATTCTGAGCAATCTCTTCAACCGTTAATACCGGCCTAGTCTTAGATTTACCGGTTGGATCACCAATTCTGGCGGTAAAATCGCCAATTAAGAAAATCACTTGATGTCCCAAATCTTGAAATTGCCGCATTTTGGCTAGCACTACCGCGTGCCCTAAATGTAAATCGGGTGCTGACGGATCCATGCCTAACTTAATTTTCAAAATTTTATTAGCAGCTAATTTTTGCCTAAAATCTGCCAATGGAATAATTTGACTCGTTCCCACAGTCAATTGTGCCAATAGTTCGTTAACTTTAAGATCGTCCAAATTAATTTTATTCATCATAGTTCCAATATTTAAAGAGCTCGTAAAGAAACTTCTATGCCATAAATCAAAAAGATCAATAAGTTTCTAAGATATGGCGCCAATAATAAAAACATCAACACTGGAATCGCATAAAACATAAAAATCGAAAAGCCAGAATGGACCATGCCATCTGGCCAAGCATAAACCAATACCAGCTTGAAGAGACCGTAAACTGTGTACAAAATAAAAGCTAACATGTTTAAAAAAATTACGGCTGTACAAATCGACTGTAATGCTACTGTCAATGAACTCAAACTAGTGAAAATGGCTCCACCTGGAAGTACATTGCCACCCAAAAATACTAAAATAACGACTGCCAACATTAACATTAATAGATTTACTACTGGTCGTATAAACAATACTGCACATAATTTTAACCAACGATGCTGTCCGTCAATTGCTTGTAAATTAACCGGAATCGTTTGACCAAAACCTAAAATAATAAAAAATTTAAGATCTGCAAAAACCGCTAATATAATTGAAGCTAGTCCGAGAAAATTAGCATGCATCATCGGATTCCAGCTAATAAACGCTGCTACATATTCTGAATGATCACCCATTTTACGCGCTGTTAAAGCTTCAAAATAACCTGAAATCGTCACTGTTGGAAAATAAGCTGCTATCATGGCGATTAAAAATTTCAGTGACCCGATAGTATTTAGACTAAGCATTAGATTTACTCCAAATATTTTATGATTAAATTTTCATACATACTGGCAAGTATAGTTTTTTATAGAATTACTGCCAAATTTAGCTAGAATATTTGGCATAGTGATTTTGATCGCCAAATATTTTTATAAAAAAGAGAAGCACTGTGAAACTGAAGCATAATTTCTATTCTAAGCTATTAAGTAATTATAAATTAAATTTACTAGTGATTTCTATTCCCATAATTCTGGGCATGATTACTGAACTTTTTTATTGGCCATCACGCAATTACCCCTTCGAGTTTGATGATATACCGAATATTTTAAAATTTTATAAGATCCGCTCTGCTAATTTCACCGAACTATTTTTTAGTGGCCCGCGCTGGATTAGCTATTGGTTAAACACTATTTTATATCAATTTTCTGGTTTTGAGCCTAACTTATATCGTCAACTGAATATCATTTTTCATATAATTTCTGGCATACTGATTTTTAGTTTAGTTTATAAATTACTTAATTTGCTAAACCAAAAAACCCCTAAGGTTAGTTTTTTAAATAAATATAAATTAATAATTAGTACTCTAACTACTGTTTTATTTTTATTGCACCCTGTCCAAACGCAAACGGTCACTTATGTAATTCAGGGACAACTGGAAGGCCTAGCAACACTCTTAGTACTATTAATTCTAAATTTATTTGTATTATCAGTTACGACTACCAAAAAATTAGTTTATATCTGCAGTACTAGCGCGCTCTTTATCACTGCTATCTTAGCCACTGGTGCTAAAGAGATTATGATTGTGACCCCAATTTTAGTTTTCTTAATCGATTGGTTCTTTGTCGCACAGGGCGATTTAAAAATAATTAAACAACGTAAATTTTTATATTTTGGCCTGACAAGTTTAATTTTAGGCGCTTATTTATACTTTCTAAAACCCGCTTTTTTTAAAAATATTCTGCTATTGAATAGCACACATGCTAACACTATTGGCAATATTATTACCCAAAATAAAGGAGCCGAAATTACGCCGTTTTTATATTTAATCTCGGAATTTCGCGTAATTTTACACTATTTATATATTTTTATTTGGCCCTTTAATCTCAGCTTTGAATACGATTGGAAAATCGTGCCCAGCTTTTTTGATTTAGCCAGCTTTGGACCATTTTTAATTTTATTTTTATTAGTTGCTTATTTAATTTGGCGTTTACGTAAAAACCGTACTGATTTAGTTGCCTTTGGCTTGCTCTGGTTTTTGATAGCAATTTTACCACGCAGTTCGATTATCCCATCACCAGAACTAATCAACGATTATAAAACTTATCTGGCATCGCTCGGAATTTTATTAATTTTAGCTTTAGGATTAACGAAATTATTAACTTGGGTAATCAATAAACTTAGCATAAAAGTACATTACCAAATAGCGATTTATGTTAGTGCTATTTTAATTTTTACCTTAATTTTGGGCACTTTAACTTATCAACGTAATTTAGTTTCGGAAACCGCAGTCAGTTATTGGTATGATGTTATTCAAAAAGCCCCTAATAAAGCTCGCGCCCATAACAATTATGGCATCGCACTAACTAAAGCACATAATTACCCGGCTGCCATTCTAGAATTTAAGCGGGCCATTCAAATTGAAGGCCGACCTGCTACTATCGCTCAATTTTATTGGGACCCCTATAATAATCTAGCTAACTTATACGCTTTAACCGGCCGCGTACGTGAAGCAATCGATATTTTAGAGCGTGGCTTAAAGTATAATCCTATGGTAGCTGAACCATATAATAATTTGGGCATGTTCTATATAAATTTACATGAGTTTGATAAAGCAGAGCTTAGCCTAAAACACGCCCTAGAACTTAAACCGTACCATGGCAAAGCCTGGTTTAATCTAGCTAAAGTATATGTATTACGTGAACAGTTTCCGGCAGCCATAACAGCATTACAAACTGCTTGTTTCGACTCAGATTTAGACACAGAGCTACAGGCACATATTGGCGCATTGGAGCTGTATGCAGGCGTTGCATTACGCATCAGAAACACTACTAACTTGCAACGAATTTTTGAAACTTTATTAAAGTACAAGCCAAATGATCAACAAGCTTTATTTAACTTAGCCGGTGCTTATGTTAGCCAAAAAGAGTACCTAAAAGCGATCAAAATTTACCAACAACTAATTAAGCAGGCTCCGACTAATCAACGCTACTTAACTAACCTACACACTTTACAACGCATGCTTAAAGAGTAACGCTCTTACTGTCAATCACCGGTCCTAGTTCAAATATCTTGACCCCTACTAGCACATCACCTATACCTATCTACTAAGCGTAAAGACTAAATTTAGGAGAAAATATGCTAGAAAAATACGCCATCAAGACTTTAGCGTCCAAAATATGGTTACTCATATTAAGCTTACTCACTGGTTATAGTATTAATTTATACTCCCATAACCTCCCAATCCAAGCTTCGACTAGCTCAACAGCTCCCAGCGCGCCTTCGTCTGGTCCTACCTGGACAGTGCTACTATATGCTGACCCGACTACCGACATTTTAGGCGCAGTACTAAAAAATATTCATGATCTCTTACCAGCAGGCTCCAATCAAAATGCGCAAATATTTGTTCAATTACGCGCTTACTTAGATGAATCTACCGGCTCTGATAATCGATATAGTTGCTGGCGCTATAAGATAGAGCAAAATAATTTAGTACTAGTAGAACAACTGCAATTAACTGGAAACTACACCCAAGATTTGACTAACGCAGCGCAATGGGCTTTTGGTCAGACGCTAGCGCAACACCATGCACTAATTCTAAGTGGTCACGGTTTTGGCCCACTAGAACCTACCTGGAATGAAAAGCAACATGAATGGGAACTAGAGTACGACGAGTCTATGTTAACCAGCTGCCCAATGCGCTCTAGCTGCAATAAACTAAAAAAAATACGCACACTACGGGGTCTATTAGTTAATAATTTAGAACTTAAATATTTAGATAATCAAAATTTAATTTCCGCTGTAGAAAATATTTCCCATAATCTAAATAAATCACTCGATATTTTGTTACTTGATCTGTGCATGGGCGCAGCTATAGAACATACTTATCAAATTGCCCCATATGTAGATTATCTAGTTGGTTGCCAAAATTGTGAATTAGTCGACGGCTTAGATTGTCGTAAATTAGCGCAACATCTCACTGCCGGCCAACTCGCCCCGCTAGAATTAGTTCAAAAAATTACGCAAGATTATCAGCATTATTATCAACAAATTTCAACTCAAGATAGTTATACGTTAGCTGCTATAGATTGTCGTAAAACATTAGTATTAACTCAAAAATTAAATCTATTAACTAGTAAATTAAATCTAGTTTTAAAAGCTAATAAGAGTAACTTACTGAAAGAAGCGTTGCGAAATTTACGCAAAGATACGGTAAATTTTTGCTTAGTGCCCATGTATACAGATTTGTATAGTATTCTCGATAAGTTCACTGAGCTGCTGAGTCAAAATAAACTGTATGAGCTGGCCCAGCTAAGCGATCAAGCTAAACAGTTGGTACTAACAAGCGTAATCTCAAATGTCACGGGTAGCCAAATGACCGCGGCCCACGGCCTAAGTATCTATTTTCCCTATGCGCATATCGATAGCAGCTATTATAAAATTCCCTTTGCACAACAATCTGGCTGGTTAGAATTTTTAGAATTATTAACTGATGCTAAATTTATTAGCAATTTGGAAGATGAAAATTTAAGTGAACTTGGTCTAGAGTAACTAAAATTAAAGTTAATTTATTAATTTATAGGAGCAAACATGTACCCAAAAATCATAGTAATCTCGCTATTAATTTTTAGTAATTTTGCGATTACAAATTTATTAAGTTGTGAAAAAGCTGAGCCTAGCAGCCCTGCCCACACCATAGATACGCGCTTTGCCGTACCAATACCAGCCGATGCACCTAGCGTCTCAAGTTTAATAACTAGAATTGCCGAACTGCATGTTGCCTTAGGTATCGAAACGCATGAAAGAACAGAACTTCTAGCTGCCCTAAGCGCAGAAATGCATGCTCGAGAACAACTCAAAGTTTCTCTACAACAAGAGCTAGCGTCACAGGACCGCAAATACACGTCTGAGCTAAGTCAATTACAGGCTAGAGTGCGGGCACTAGAGCAACGCTAGTTAATAATTTAGTGATTCCACACGGCACTAAATTTTGACTATTCTCCAGCTTGCTCTAAATTATTACTATTATGACCGAAAAAAATTATCATCACTTAAATACTGAAGAGAAATTACGCCAAAAGTGGGCTGCTGAGCAAACTTATGCCCCAGAAAATAACCCGGGGCCCTTGTTTAGTGTTGATACACCACCGCCCACCGTTTCTGGATCGCTACACTTAGGTCACGTCTTTTCTTACACCCAAGCTGATATCGTCAATCGCTACAAACGTATGCTGGGTTTCTCAGTATTTTATCCCATGGGTTTTGATGATAATGGTCTGGCAACCGAGCGATTTGTCGAAAAAAAATTAAAAATTCGCGCCCAAGATTTAACTAGAACAGAATTTATTGAACTTTGTTTGCATGAAACCAAACTTGCTGAAGAAAGCTTTCAGGCGCTGTGGGAACGCTTAGGCTTATCTGTTAACTGGGACTATTGTTACTCGACCATCTCACCATTAGCACGCCAAATCGCTCAAGCATCTTTTATTCGATTATATCAAGCCGGACAGGTTTATCGTAAACAAGAACCAGCCCTCTATTGCACTACTTGCCAAACTTCAGTAGCACAAGCAGAACTCGATGATCAAGCCGTACCATCAGTTTTTAATAATATTAAATTCACGCTCGCTGATAATAATATCCAAACTAACTTACCTGAATTAATTATCGCTACTACTAGACCAGAATTACTATCTTCATGTGTAGCACTATTTTATCATCCTGAAGACCCTAGATACGCACACCTAGCAAATCAACAAGCAACTGTGCCTGTCTTTAATTATCAGGTACCAATCTTAGCTGACCCACTAGTTAATCCCGAAAAGGGCACTGGCTTGGTAATGTGCTGTACTTTCGGGGATAAAAATGACATTGAATGGTACAAGCGCTTTAAATTACCGTACAAGCCATCAATTGGATTAAATGGTCGTTGGTTAGAAACTTCCGGTCCATTAACTGGTTTAAAAGCGCCAGAAGCCCGTGCTAAGATTTTGGAAATTTTACAAGGGCAAAATTTAGTCACCAGCCAGACTCCGATTACACATAGCGTGAATACACACGAACGCTGTAAAAAAGAGATCGAATATGCTGTACTCTCACAATGGTTTATAAATATTTTAGATCATAAAGCCAAATTTTTAGAACTAGCGGAACAGATCAACTGGTATCCTAAATTTATGCAGGTTAGATACCGTGATTGGGTCGAAAATTTAAGTTGGGACTGGTGTATTTCACGCCAGAGATTTTATGGCATCCCGTTTCCAGTTTGGCACTGTCAAGATTGCCAAGCCGTGTTATTGCCTGAAATTTGTAACTTGCCAGTTGACCCCCAAGCTACAAATTATAATTCTTGTACTAAATGTCATAGCACCAATATCAAACCCGATACTGACGTAATGGACACTTGGAATACATCGTCACTCACGCCCCAAATCTGTTATACCCTGTGGGCCCAAGCTCAACAGCCCGCGGGCACTAACAAAATTATTAGTACTGACCAAACTTTTGATCCTGAGTTCACTAAAAAATTTCTACCTATGAGTTTACGCCCTCAAGCACATGATATTATTCGTACTTGGGCGTTTGATACGATCGTAAAATCTTATTTTCACTTTGGACAAATACCGTGGCAAAATATTATGATCTCTGGGCATGTATTAAGCAGCGACAAAGAAAAATTATCTAAATCTAAAGAAAACAGTAAAATCACCCCCGAAGCTTTATTGGCACAATATTCAGCTGATACCGTGCGTTACTGGACAGCATCTGGCAACCTTGGTGGCGATATCGCATTTTCTGAAAATCAATTAAGAATCGGCGGTCGTTTAGTTACCAAACTTTGGAACGCTTTTAGATTTTGTGACGAGCACTTAAGTGCAGATTTCGTGCCAATACCACTCTCTTCCGCTCGTCCCGAAGTTTATCGAGGGATGTTGCCGGAAGAAACTCATCTAGATTTAGTTAATCAATGGATCTTACACCAAGCATCTGAAACTTTTACAACTTACCAAAGCTATCTCGATAAATATGAGTTTGGTCTAGCGCTAAATGCGGTCGAAAGATTTTTTTGGACCGATTTTTGTGATAATTATTTAGAGCTAATTAAGAACCAACTATTTAATCCGCAAGACTACTCACCTGAAACTGTGCAAGCTACTAAAAATACGCTCTATCAAATTGGGCTCAGAATTTTACAACTCTATGCACCCTATTTGCCATATGTCACTGAAGAACTGTACTTAAATATTTACGCTAAACACTTAAAATCTAGTTCTATACACCAAACTAGATTTAATCTAATTCAAACTAAGTTTAATTTTGCTGATAGTGCTCAACTTATGAGCCAAATTAATAATTTAATTGCTCAAGTGCGTAAATTAAAGAGCTCGCATCAGTTGTCACTAAAAACCGGCTTAACTGAAATAGTTATTAGCTGTGATAATCACCAAGCAGTTCAGGTCAAACCACACGAGCAATTAATTCGTGGGATCACTCAAGCTGCTGAAATTAGTTACACCCAAAATAAATTTAATATCCCAGAATTATTGCAAGTTGATAACACCTGGTCAGCTCGACTAATTTTTGATTATCACGAACAAATATAGTTATCATGATTTTAATCCAAAACAACCAAACAACTGTACCAGTAGATCTTAAAAAACTAAAATCTGATACCCAAAAAATTCTAAAAGCTCTAAAGCTAAGCCGTTTTGATATTAGTATTATTTTGACTGATAACCAAACTATGCACGTCTATAATCGCGATTATCGGCAACAAGCTAAGCCAACTGATATTCTTTCTTTTCCCTATCACCCTGATTTACAACCGGGTGCCAAAATTTTAGTGCATACCCCTGAAGATCGCAATCTAGGCGACTTAATTCTAGCACCCCAATATATTTTGGATGATTTACCCCGCTGGAACCAAGATTTTACAACGCGCCTAGAAGTTTTATTGGTCCATGGAATTTGTCACCTATTGGGCTACGACCATATTGTCGATTCTGACTATGAAATCATGAAACTCGAAGAAGCCCGGCTATTAGCCGCTATATCTGTAAAACCAGGGCCAATTATAGTATAAATAGTATAAAAAAGAGCTTCAAATACCCCCCCTTTTGACAGAAAACCCCATTACTTTATATTAAAACTTAATAATTAAACCTCTGATTTTAAAGGGGTTTTGCTTATTAACTGACTTATTTGGAGGAATAAACATGTCAAATCAGCTATTTATTTTCCTGTTTAGCTTTTTAATATCTAATCAAATTTTAGCTCTTAATACCAATATAGGTGAAAATACTGGTAAAGTCAGACACATAGGTAGCGCTGACAGTATGGACTTGCCCGCCTCGCCGGAACGCACTACTCCTGCGCCAGCAAGCCCAATATCAACCGCAGCACCCTCACCAGCTGCTCCAACACCAGACTGTGTTAGTAGACTAGATTTTGACATAAATAGGTCTGAAACAGCTCATTTGACTACTGTAAAAACAGCCGATAAGCCAGAAGCAACCGTCACAAATTGGGAGCTGATTTTATTAGATTCGCCAGCTGGCCTGGCCGAACGGGTAAAATTTGCCCAAGCTTATATCAACGCTTTAAAAAATCGCAATTTACAACTGGCAAGTTATTTATTGAATAGAGCTTGCCAACAAATAGACTGTGCCAAATTAACTGCTAGTACTGATGACATAAAAGTCGCTGTATACCAACTCGATGGCATCTGCCGGCATGACGGTCAAACTTATGATCAATGCTATGAGTGCACTGATCTAGCTGAAACAAGAGCTGCACCTGCACGCTATAGCACTACAGACTGGCAAGCTATGCCTAAACCATGTGCCGCGCATTTTTCTGATGATAAACTAAATGCCATGATAGATATGCTAAAAATCTCAGCGCTGGTGATGCGCAAAGCTAGTGCCGTAGCTTTGCTAGACCCTACCATGGTTAGCCATAGGGTTGCAGCAGCTTGCGATTACCGCGTACTGCGCTTTTTAAGGGTGCATGTGCTAATCCAAAAACATGTTACTTCAGATAATATCGCCTGGTTACAAAGCAAAATATTAGATCAGTTCTGCACAATTGATACACCTGATAAACCTGTCTGCCCTGATGCCGAATTTACTGATTCAGAAGATGGCGTAGATTGTGACCATGATCTATGCAGCACTGAATGGACGATCTTGCTAGCATAATTTATTGACATTTAGCCTATCAGCTCGTAATTTTATACTAATTGATTTATCCAGCTATCATTTATAGCTAAATCGCAAAGGGATCCGATAATGGTACCTACCAAAATCAAATTACAGGCCATCTACACACCCATATTTAACAACATTGCGATCCCCCATCATCACCATTCTCATTTAATCCACCAATTCTAATTTAAATAAGCTTGCTTTTACGCTTTGCTTATAGACAGACTTAATTTAATTAAAGTCTTAGAAATTACGTACCTAGAAATTAAAAATTAATTGAAAGATTTTATGAACAAGCCCAATATTTTATTTAAAATTATTTTAATCGCAGCTTTAGTAATTTTAGTTACGATTACGGGAATATATTTATTTAAAAATAATAATAATCCAGCAGCCACTACCGCTGACACCAATAACTCTCCTGCTCTAACTAAAACTTTAATTGTTGGTACGGCTAGTGGCTACGCCCCCTTTGTAAGTGTTAACGCCAACGGCGACTACGAAGGCTTCGATATAGATATCGCACGCGCGCTAGCTGAACAACTAAATTTAAAACTAGAACTTCGTGATCTCGGCTCAATGACGCCACTCTTTATGGCGCTAGAGCAGGGCAGTATCGATCTGATTATCTGGGGCATCTCGATCACCCAAGAACGCTTAAAAAAAGTAGCACTTATTCGTTATTGGGGCGACGATACTAAATCTTTTCCCATGATTTTCTGGAACAAAATACCGGAAAATATTAAATCGATTAACGACATGCAAAACTTAACCGTCTGTGTCGAGCCAGCTTCGGCCCAAGATGGTGTGCTGAGTAAATACGACTTTATTGACCGTAAATTTACTGAGAAAATCGACGATGCGTTACTAAATATTCAGTATGGCAAAGCTGACGCCGCTTTAGTTGAACCAGCAATTGCCGCTAAATTCAAAGCTAAATATCCGGAAATTAAAATTTTAGAAATCCCATTATCACCCGCAGATCAAATACAGGGCATGGGGATCGTAGTTAAGAAAAACAATCAAAAATTAATTACGCAAGTGCAACAAGCTGTACAAAATTTAACAAAATCTGGTGCTATCAAAAAGTTTGCTGAACAGTGGGGAGTCTAAATCATATGCTCATTAACTATTTTAGCTTATTACTAAAAGGCACCGGTATTTCAATCGGCGCCTGGATGTTTGCTGGGACCATTAGCTTAATATTAGGCACTACTCTAGGCATTTTAAGTGCCCGCCAATTGACATTAACTAAAACCCGTTGGGCGATTAGAATTTATAGTTTTATCACCAAGGGGGTGCCAGCTTATGTGCAGATTTTAATTGCTTATTTTGTGATTCCCGCACTATTGGGAATTAATTTATCGGGCTTTATGGCAGCGACACTAGCACTCGCTTTTTGTTCTAGCGGTTATATTACTGAAATTATTCGTGGCGGTATAAACTCGATCCCTAAGGGACAGTGGGAAGCTTGTCGTGTGCTAGGTTATCCCACTAAAATTACTTTACGATACGTAATTTTACCGCAAGCTGCCCGTAATATTTTACCAGCTTTATTGGGTGAACTAGAGCAGTTATTAAAAAGTACCGCGCTGCTAGCCACGATTGGTGTCACAGAATTAACTAGAACGGGTATGAATATTATTTCGCGTGAACTTAATCCAATTCCGGTTTATCTGACTATTGCAGCGATCTATTTAATACTTTCTGCTGCTTTAAATTTAATCACAATTAAACTCGAACGGCGCCTAAACTTGGGAAATTAGAAATTAATAATCTAATAAACACTAGCACTACAACTCGATAGCTATAGACTTTAAAAAAAAATCTTATAATAATCTAATTTATTATTCACTTTAAAATTATAGGGTACTACTAATGGAAGCTATAGAGTTTATTGTAGAAAAACAGCATGGCAAAACAATTGAAATCCCTGAACAGTATTTAGATGCCATATCTGGCACATTTCGCGTAATTATTTTATTGGAACGAAAACATGAAACAATTCACATTATATCTGGTGATACTATTAGCAAATCTGAGGTGTCAAAATATTATAGCAATGGACAAAACACCTAAACCCCTTACGCAAGCACAGCTTGAAAGCTGTGGGCTTGACAAAAAAACTGCAAGCATTGTCTGGGACATCACAACAGCCGCCTATAACGGCGATCAAAGAGCACGGCAGCTCATTGAAAAAGTAGAAGCGCAATCTGCGCAATCCAAGCGCAGCTTCAGTACTAAAGCTGCTACTGCTACCATGATAAGTGGCACAGTGGTAAGCATAGGTTGCGTAATAGCTAACCGCCGAGCTCTTGATGCAAGGTTCTGCTGGGCTACTGCTGGTACGCTAGGTGTAGCGGCAATTACTTATGCCGTAAAGAAGCGTGCCGATTATCGTACTAAAGAAGTACAAGAAGAACTTGCCTTAAAAAGGGCAAATGTAGCCTTGCGTGCCTACACAAACGATTTCATGGACGAATTTGGCTGCAAAGTTCAATAATAATCTAGATACCATATTCGGCACTTTAAACTAAATTACCTTAAAGGTCTACTCTCATCATCAAACTTGCTCTAACCTGTCATTTTGTGCTACTTTAAATTTAAACTTTCAAATAGCACGACTTGAACCTGAAGAGTAATTTTTAAAATATTTTCAAACAAGATAATTTTTTAGGGGTTTTTATGCTAATTAAACGTGATATCGAAGCTATTTTAGGTGATTATGCCAAATTTCCAGCGGTGGCAATCTTAGGTCCTAGGCAATCTGGCAAAACTACTTTGGCTAAAAAATTTTTTACTAACCATAAATTTTTGTCACTGGAAGATCCAGCAACGCGTGAATTTGCCATTTCTGATCCACTGCACTTCTTACGCTCAAATGAAAATCAATTTGGTCTAATTTTAGACGAATTTCAGTATGTCCCCCAAATTATGTCCTACATCCAGCTAGAAGCTGACAGTAAAAATCGCCCCGGCTATTTCGTACTAACCGGTTCGCAAAATTTTTTGATGAACCAAGCAATCACCCAATCGCTGGCTGGACGCGTCGGCATCTTAACTTTATTGCCCTACTCGATTAATGAACTCGCACAAAATCAGCTTTTACCAGAATTTTCAAATAACTTAATTATTAATGGCAGCTATCCCAGGCTGTATACTGAAAAATTGATTGCACAGCAACTATATAGTTCTTATATCCATACTTATATCGAACGGGATGTGCGGCAACTAACCAATGTAGGTGATTTAAATTTATTTCAGACTTTTATTATGCTTTGTGCTGGACGCGTTGGGCAGCTATTAAATATTTCGGATATTGCGGTTAGTTGTGGCATCAGTGCGCCTACGGCTACCAAGTGGCTAGCGATTTTAGAGGCCAGTTATATTGTATTTAGATTATCACCCCACTTTAAAAACTTTAATAAACGCGTCGTACATAAACCAAAACTATATTTTTATGATACTGGTATCGCTTGTAATTTACTGGGTATTAAGCATGATCAAGACTTACTAGCTAGCCCCTTTCGTGGGCCATTATTTGAAAATCTCATGATTGCAGATTTTATGAAACAGTTTCAAAATTTAGGACAACGGCCGTCTTTATATTTCTGGCGCGATAAAAACGGACACGCAGAAGTAGATGGCCTAATTGAAATCGCTAGCCAATACTTAGTGCCAATTGAAATCAAAGCTTCAGAGACCATTTCTAGTAATAATTTTTTTAACAGCTTAGAATTTTGGAATAAAATTGCGGATACCAGACCAGAAAATAACTATGTGATTTACGCTGGCACCGAAAATCAAACTCGCGCTAAAGGTAAAATTATGAGCTGGCGCGACAGTGGCAAGCTAGTTAGCACTATTCTAACTAAAAACTATTAATTTTATTTAAGCAAAAGTTAACTTGTAAAATAATTACAGTAGCGAACTAATTGTTTTTATGGGGGCTGAAAATTTAATCGCAGCCCCTGAATTTTTTAAATTTTAGCTTGCTGAAAGCACTTCGATTTCAAATAGTAATGGGGCATTACCAGGGATGACTGGTGGATGACCGTGCACACCGTAACCCATATCTGATGGAATAGTTAATAAATAAGTGCCACCAACATGCATTTTTTGTAGCCCTTTATCCCAACCAGCAATTACCATATTGCCGCCTACTTTGAACTTGAATGGCGTACGACCCGGTTTTTTACTACTATCAAATTGTGCCCCTTTTTTATCAGCTTTAGTATTATCATATAGCCAGCCGGTATAATTTACGGTAGCCATTTGACCAGCTTTAACAGCTAGTGCATCTTGTGGTGCAGCTTTAATAATTTCGTGACTTAAAACAGTTGGAATAGATGACATAGTTGATTTATTTCCTGAAATGCGTTTGATTTGATTTTGATTTGTATCTGCTAGCTTAGTAGTGGGCGCTGATGCAACATTTTTAGAGTTATTTTTACTTGCTGTAAAATTTAACTTATGGGTTACTAAAATTGAACTTAGTAAAATTATACTTAATTTAAACTTGTGCATACAATTTCTCACCTATTTCTATAAACAGTTTTAACTCTCATAAAATTTAATTAATTTTTATTTTTAATAATTTAATTATAAGAATTACCTGATTTTTGTAAATTTCCAATTTTTAGCAATTCATCTATAGTATGTTTCGAAGCATACTGGAGCATAAATGTACATCAAAAAACTAAATCTAATAATTATTATATTTTTACTAACAATACCAGCTAATATTTTAGCTAACGCGCCTAAACAATTACCCAAACCAGCTTTAGTCTTACCTGGAAATTTGCCTGAGACCAACACTGGTCCCAACAATGGCAGCGGGACATGTATTATCAATATTTTAACTAGTAATGCCCAACAAGCTACTGAACAAGCGGCTGATATTGCCACTAGCGTCACCCAAAAAACCGCGCAACTACAAGAACAGATGACCACGCAAATCACGGAACAGGTACAACAACAAGTCCAAAAACAGCTACAAGAACAGCTGCAATTACAAGCCCAGCGACAACTTCAAAAGCAACTGCAAAAACAGTCTCAAAAAAGCAATTGGGATAAATTACAGCAAACTGGTCAATCTACTTGGGATTATCTTAGCAACCATAAAATCATGACCGGCATCTGTCTGGTAGGTCTGATATATGCCTATTCACTTTATCAACTAACCAAGCTAGAACAACAACTGGAGCAGCCAAATAATTTAGGCGATTGGAAAGCTGAATGTAATTTAAACGAACTACTCGCAACCGATAATTTAAAACTAGTGCAAGAATTAGATCTGGTAATCAAAAGTCGCTATGAAACTGCTTTCAAAGCTGAAATTGGACGTGAACTAGCTGCAGCACACCAATATTTAAAATTTTGCCAGCAGATTAAATTCTGGCGCTTAACTCGCTTTTATCCCACTAATGAGCAAAAAATTAAAACTATTGAAACTAGAATCAGTCGCCTAAATTATCTCAAAGGGTTATTTAACAGCTGGCAGCGCAGTAAAATTATTAATTGACTTCTTATGGTTCGATACTTTTTATCGCCATGCGCTAAAAAACTCCCGACTTCGCCAAGGCTACGACGGGCAGGCACTACGAACGTATAAATATCTAAATCTATTTACTGGTTTGGCGCAGCAACTCTTTACCAAACTGCTTCATAACTTTCCAGCCATTTGGTAATCGTTTATTAGCCATTAAGACTATCCCAATTTTTTGATCAGGAACTACCCCGATATAAGCTTGAAAACCATTTGTAGTGCCAGTTTTATCAAATAAATAGTGTCCACTAAAAACACGTTGTGAATGATGCACTTTTTCAGCTACTTTCCCAGTTAAGCCGCCAATTTTTTTAGTGTGCAAACTATCCATAGCCCAACCTAAACCATGTTTTAAATCGCCAATTTTAACATGTGGCGTCTGCGTAAGCTTAATTGCTTGATATAGCTCAAAGGGTGTATTTGGTAAACCAATAGTAGCCTGTAAAAAATTTAGCATATCAACACTGGTCGCTCGCAAACCACCGGAGCCTAATAATAGCGGCCGCTCACGATCCCAATAAGTGGTCAAATTACCAGCTTTATCGTAACACTTAGCGTAATAAATTTTATAATTATCTGGCACAACTACACCAATTGCTGACATATTCAGTGGCACTAAAATACGCTCTGAGAATAATCTGTTGATTGTTTTATTAGTTAATTCTTCTAAAGCTACGCGCAACAACTCAATTCCATGATTAGAATAACGATAGACAGCTTGCTTGGTTGCTGGTCGCCACTTCACCATATGCCGAATTAAACTAGCTTTAGATGTAATTCCTAGTGGAGCATCATATGGCAATAATGCTGTATGCGTACAAAGCTTCTCAATGGTCATATGACGCAAACGCTGATTGTTTTTTAGCATGGCAATATGATCACTGATCGGATCATGTAGCTGCATGCGTTGTGCTAAAATCTCTTGCGCAATTAATATGCAAGTAAAAACTTTCGAAATAGAGCCAATTTCAAATAATGTATCTCGCGTCACCGAAATTTTCTTTTCGCGATTAGCATAACCAAAATGAAAAATATAGGGCGTATGGTGCACATACAGCACTACTGCCATACCTGGAATTTTATATTTACGCATAAAGCGCTGTACTTGTTGTTTAACAATATTAACTGCAGTTGGTGCAATCGATGTTGTTAATATTTGTGAGTTTAAAAACAGACTAATGGTTACGATTAATATCTTAAGATTAAAATTTAAATTATTTAAATCCAGCGCTAAATATTTCTGAATAAACTGTTTCATGAACTAGTGCGCCATCCCATTTAAGCCTAAGCGATCGAACATATATTTGAGGCTATCATCCGTGAATCTAATACCGAGTCCAAAGAACAGATTCTTATTGTGCTTAGAGGCAAAATCATCGACCCCAAAAGATAAATAGATCGAATCTAAAATAAATAGTCTATTCAGCCATTTTAAATGCGGTCGACGATCATCTAAGCGCTCTTGCCCTCTAAAATCAAACGCTTCTAGCGTAGACACCCAGCGTAAACGCTCGTCATAAAATGGTACATAGTAATCAGTTGCTAGACCGAAACTATTTTCAAAAACCCCAAATCTAAATGACCAATTATGAAACACTTTGCCAAACTGCAAACCATAGCGTAACGTATTACGTTTTAAAGTTAGCGACTCAACGGTCACCGGTGTTAGGTCAGCTGCTAAGATTTGTGCATCAGTTAAGGGTTCGTTATCAGAGTTAAAATATTT
>DATEBN010000111.1:0-3806 GCA_035287785.1 Candidatus Babeliales bacterium | reverse complement strand
AAACTTCTGTAACTCGGGCGAATTTTGAGTTAACTGACTAATCGCTGATTCAGGCTCTATAATCTTATATTTTTGCACAATAGATTTAGCTGTATTTAAATCAAAACAAACCTGATTAATAGGATCGAAAGTCTTATCTGTAAAGGGCGTATTCATAAAATCGATGCCCAGAATGTAGGGGCTATCTTTTAAATTCACATAAGTTTCATGTACGGCACACAGGCCATCTGAATGGGCACACATCGGCCCCGTACCACTAGCTAACGGGTTTTCAGGTGTTACCGCAGAACCGCCAATACTACAAACTAATAAATCCCGGTAACTGCCTGGCCCCTGTGTAAACTGTGTATCACCAAAAAATTCACCGCACGCCGGCGCAATATTACGTAAATATTTACAGTTCGCTTCACGCAAGTCAGTTGAAGTATTGGCTAAAATCCCCTGATCAAAATGTTTAAGCAACTCGCAACCCAGCACAAATTTTTGTAAATCTGATACGGTATTAGCTGGACCAGCAAATTTTAAAACTTTAGCAGATTTGAGCTGTTCTAGAGTAGTATCAACTGCTACTAACTTATGTTTTTTGAGCAGCTCCAGTGCTCGTATCGCACTAAAACAAACTTGTTTAGTATTCTTAAAAGCGTTTGGCCCTAAAAAATTAGCCTGGGTCATACCAAAAATCAATTGAGTAGCAGCGCTGTCGATATTGATAAAGTCAGCCCCTAAGGGACATAAAGCGTTATCAGTAGCGTACAATAATGGTGGCTGTGTTTGAGCTTGGGCTTGTGTTGCTTCAGTATTAAGCCTAAAAATGGCCAGTGTCAGCCCCAAATATACCCAAAAACCAGACTTTCTAAGTATTAACCCCATTAGCAAACCCCAATTAATCGTTTAATTAACCCTAATTTAAATATTTTAATTAATTCTAGCGTACTGAAAAGTTAACCCCAAAAGCCACAGTTTGGCTACCCAAGCCCTATTTTACCCAGTTTTACGTGATCTATTGCCCCTGGTTTTGGTAAAGCAGTAAATCTAGGGTTCGATACTTTTTCTCCTAAAGTCGAAAAACTCACCACGAGCGTATCGAAAATAGATTTAAGCCAATAGCTAAAATTTTAATATTTTAAATATTCTGGGGAGAAAACCATGATCGCTTATGTGCCACAAATTACCTACTTACTAGCACTGATTAAAGAGAGCTTAGAGCTAATCGGGGTGATAATTATTATTATAGGAGCTGTAGTTTCAACCTTTAACTATTTTAAAGATCTATTTAACTCGCAAGTCTCTTACGATGTCCGTACTAATCGGATCAGAATTAGATTAGGTCAGAATATAGTCTCTGGTTTAGAGCTAATCGTAGCTGCTGACGTGATTAGCACTACGATCGATCAAACCTATCAAACACTGGGAATTTTAATTCTCACCATTATTATCAGAATCGCGTTGGGTTACTTCTTAGCTCGTGATATTAATTCGATTAGTCCTACAGAATTAAAGAAAATCGAAGGGTAATATAGCTATGATCTTTCATAAACATGTTTTTGCGATCACCAGTATCATGTGTATCGCGTTAGTGCTCTTATACTTACCAATGCCATTTAGTACTTCTTCGGTAAAATATCGCACTGGCTGCTTTACTTGTCGCTGCCTAGATCAAACTGGCCAGCAAGTAATTTTAGGACCTGTCTGCAATTATCAAAATAGTATGGCGCAAGATCTGCACAGCTTTGCCTGTGACCAAGAAACGGTAACTACACAGTGTCGAGAATTAAGTGCACAACAAGATTTAAAATTAGTCAGTGCCCACGTTTGGCAAGCTTAATTTAAATTAGCAGATTTTAGGACCTCTTGGCGATCACTGAAAAAAGTTTTTTCCCGCCCAAAAATTTGATACTCGTCTGGCCCTTTACCCAAGATAGCGATCATGCTACCAGGCTGTGAAAGTTTAACAGCCAAAGCAATTGCCTGAGCACGATCTGGCTCTAATAATACTTTAGTTAAATCTACTGGTAAAACACCGGCATAAACCGCTTGCGCGATTAACTGCGCATCTTCTGTTCTAGGATTATCAGTAGTTATAACCACTTGATCTGCTAACTGCGCTGCGATTTTGCCCATTAATGGTCGCTTGAGTTTATCACGATCACCACTCGCCCCAAACACTACAATCAAGTGCTCAGTAACTGAACGTAATAGCGAGAGTAATGCTTCAAACGACGATGGCGTATGCGCATAATCGATAATTGCACTGGCGCCATTGGGTAAATTATACCGTTCTGAACGACCGGGTGCTGGCTGCAAAGTTAAGCAATTATGTTTTATTTGCGCTAAATCTAACCCCAGACTATCAAGACCAGCAATGACGCCGGCTAGATTATAGCAGTTAAATTTGCCCCATAATTTTGGCACTATAAAACTAGTACACTCGCTTGAATTAACTGGCTTTTGGGTATCTGCAAAGTTAAATTTTAATCCAGTAGCACCATCTTGCTGTAAATCGACTAAATAATTTGCACTAGAATTATTATTAAAACTAAAAGTTCGACAGTTTAAATTTAAACTGCTCGCTAATTCTAACGCTTTTACACACCAACTATTATCTAAATTAAAAATTATGGGCGCCTGAAATTTCATATGCGCAAAGATCTGACATTTAGCTGCAAAATACTGATTAATATCGCTATAAAATTCCGCATGTTCTTGCTCTAAATTAGTAAAAATCGCGGCACTAAACTCTACGTCATCTAACCTATGCAAACTAAAAGCTTGCGCGGCTGCTTCCATCACGACATATGTAATATTCTGCGCTACACACTGCGCAAAAAACATCTGTAAATAATCAGGATGCGGTGTAGTTAATGGTGCATCATAAACAGCTTCGTCGATAATATTTTGAACACCGGTGAGCATAGCCGTTTTGTAACCAGCGCTAGCTAATAAGTGTTTTAAGCTATAGACCGAAGTTGTTTTACCTTTGGTACCAGTCACGGCAATAATTTTAAGTTTTTTCGCAGGATAACCCCAAGCCGCTGCGCTGAGATTACTTAAAGCTTGGCGACAGTTATCAACTTCGATTAGTTCGATCTTAAGTTCTAAAATTTTAGCTAGAATTTCTGGGCTTAAAATAGTCCCAGACTCGATCACAATTTTAGTCGCACCCAGTTCAATGGCTTGCGCTAAATAATTAATCCCGTGCTCATATTTACCAGCTACAGCAACGAATGTCGATCCAGGGCCCACCTGATCGGTATGACAAGTAACTGGCCAAATTTTCGGTAACATAATTTCTAACACCCTGTTGCCAAAATTTTAATTATTTAGCTTTGCCAATATAAGCACTTACTTGCTGACGCATGACCGGTAAGAAGTAAATTATACCGTACAAGTTAATCACAAACATGAGACCATTTACGATATCGTTTAAGTTCCAGATAATATCAACTTTAGCCATAGTACCTAAAACCGTGATCGCAATATAGATTAAACTGCAAAGCCCTGCCCAGCGACCATTGGTTAAAAATAACCACGCATCACGCGCGATAAAAATAAACGATACTAAACAGCCTAAGCCAAAACTAGCGGCACAGAAAGTCACCACCCAACCACCAGCTGTACCAAATACAGTTTCGAAAGCTGAGATCGTAAGTGCAGCACTAGTTAAACCATTATGCCAAACACCGCTCATCACGATACATAGCGCTACTACAAAGCAAACTACATAAGTACTAATAAACGTGCCGAGCATCGACATAATCGAATCTTTCATTGGTTCTTTGCTACCAGTAGAACCAAAGAGTGTGGCA
>DATEBN010000110.1:0-8002 GCA_035287785.1 Candidatus Babeliales bacterium | reverse complement strand
AATTCAACTACGGGCTAAAAAAGTATTAAGTGGTAATCTAATTGGTGATTATCATACTGTACTGAAAGGCGCGGGTTTTGAATTTGATCAAGTGCGTGAATATGATCCAGGTGACGATACCAGATTCATTGATTGGAAAAGTTCAGCGCGCACTGGCAGATTATTAACTAAGCAGTATTTAGATGAGCGTAATCGTACGGTCATAATTTTGTTAGATGTTTCAGGTTCTAATAAATTTGGTAACAAGTGGGCTAACTTATCGCAAACAGCTGCGCTACTAGCAGCAGTGGCTAATTATAGCAAAGATCATGTCGGGTTATTACTATTTGCAGACACAGTAGTGCATTATTTACCGCCTCATAAAGGGGCCCAACAGATGGCACTAATTTATCAGACAATTTTTGGTGATAAATTTAATTTAAGTTCGAGTAATTTAAAGCATAGTATTGGCAGTAGTAAAACTATTAGTAGTGAAAATAATAAAAACATTGGGGTTGCTGGAACTGATATTGGCGGGGCACTAGATCATTTAGCTAAGATGGTGGGGCGCGAAAAAACGATCTGTTTTTTAGTTTCAGATTTAATCGATACTCACGATTTTGCGCGTCAATTGCGTTGGACAGCGCAGCAACATGATCTAATTGCCATTCGCTATTTAGAGCAGCAAGAATTAGAGTTGCCAGATTTAGGTTTAATAATGCTAGAAGATCCTGAAACTGGTGTCACGATAGAATTAGACACAACGCGCTGTGCAGAGCTAACAGTTGGTGTTAAGCAGAGAATCGTGGCACAAGAAAAACTATTTCGTGCGGCCGGTGCTGATTTATTAAACTTGTATAATCAAGAGCAATTAGTTGGGTTATTAATTAAGTTGTTTCAGCAGCGCATGTTATATTAAAAAATATTTAATCCAAGCGGGAAAAGCATGACAGTTAAAGATCTAGATTTAAATATATATGGTCCCTGGTATCAGCCATTTTGGTATAGCACTTATTTCTGGTTAATTACAGCTTTAATTTTAGTGGGTTTAGTTAGTTTAATAGTTTGGTTATATCGAAAATATTATAAATCAAGATTAATTAATTTAAGTGATAATTTGACACCTCAGCAACGTGCTTTACGTGAATTAGAGCAGTTGTTAAAAGCGATTCCTAATATTGAAAAATCGGCTGATTTTTACAGTAATTTAGTAACTGTTTTAAAAAAATATTTGGTTACCCAGTTTACTACCGTAGATCTACTAGCTAAAACTGATTTAGAATTATTTGATTTTTTGCAAGTTCACGGAAATCTAACCCACGGCCAAAGTGATCTATTGTCAGAATTACTGACCGCTCGCGCTAAAGCTCGATTTGCCGCCCTAAGTTTTGACCAAGCGCTGGCTCGGCATGATCTTTATCGCTGTATGGAGTTTGTAGAGTTTATAGTCCCCATCGATTCTTCTGAAACTACTGAAAATTTCTAAAAATATAAAAAAATAGCTAAATCAGGCTATTATATATATAATAAAACGATTAAAGTGGGTCTTTGGGAAAAGTTATTTGAGCCTATGGATATCAAAAATAACCAGCATGCAACTTATGATTTTACAGTCGACACTAAATCGCTCTATATTCATTGGCCTTTTTGTCCCTATAAATGTCATTTTTGCCCCTTTGTGGCCCTGGTTGGGCATGACCAATATATGCCAGCTTATCATCAGGCATTGTGCCAAGAAATCCAAAATTTTATGGACAATTATCAGGGCGATAAACACCTAGAGTCGATTTTTATTGGTGGCGGTACACCTAGTACTTATCCACTAGATCTGTTATTGGAGTTATTTGAACTACTTAAAAAAAAATTTATAATCGGGCCCGAAACTGAGATTGTGATCGAAGTTAATCCGGGCACCGTGACTCCCGATCATTTAGTTGCTTGGCGGCAAGCTGGCATTAATCGCGTGAGTATTGGCGTCCAAACTATTAAGTCAGATGTGTTAAAAAATTTCAATCGATTGCATGATCAAACAGATGTTTATCGCTTACTGGGGCAAGTTACCAGCGTGACTGAGAATATTTCAGTAGACTTGATTTTAGGTTTACCGGGAGTATCGCCTTGTGACTGGAAAAATTTAATCAACGAAGTAGTGACCTGGCCCATTAAACATGTATCGATTTATTTATTAACTATACATGAAGGTACCCCATTATTTTTTGATGTGCGGCGTAAACGCGTTAGTTTAGCCAGTGATGATCTGATTGCAGATTTGTATAGTTGGACAGTAGAATTTTTGGCAACGCACGGAATTTACCGTTATGAAGTTTCTAATTTTGCCAAACCTGGGTATGCCTCTTTACACAATAAAATTTACTGGCAACGAAAATCTTATCGCGGATTTGGTATCGGAGCATGCTCATTTGATGGGCATTCCCGCTATAGAAATCAAATTGTATTGCAGAAATATTTAGATGGAATACAGAATGGTCAATCGATAACTAATTTTTCAGAAACATTATCTGTTGATGATGCGCGTTTAGAAAAAGTGATGTTAGGTTTGCGGCAAGCGGATGGTTTGTCGATTGCTGAACTTTTTGCTGAGCAGTCCGTTATGCAGCAGGTGGCTGGTTTAGAGCTATTAAAGTTATTAGAACAAGAACAGTTGCTAACAATAAATCATGATCGATGTTTATTAACGTCGAAAGGTTTGTTGGTAGAAAATGAAATTGTTGTGCGAGTTACAAATATTTAAAATATTTTTATTTAAAGGGCTAAAATTTTATGGCAAAACATGTTGGTGCAAAACTACCTGAAGATTTAATTGAGTTATTAAAAAAGGGTAAAACTGTCGGTATACTAGCTACTTTTTCTGAAAAAGGCTTGCCGCATACGACACCGTTACAATGGATCTATCCTAAGGGTGTCGAAAGTTTACTGATTTCGATTAATAAAGAACATACTGGTTATCACAATATGGTCTGGCAAAAAAAAGTAATGCTTTGTTTCTTAGATGAAAATAATATTGCGTATAGTATCTTGGGTCGTGCTGGTGTTGTGCGCGCACCATCGATGGTACATCCATTAATGAATGTTGTGCGGATTGATGTCATCGATATTAAGAGCGATCGTTCAACACTTACTAGAGTGGATTCTGGTGTGCAATGGAGCTACACTTCGGGTGATGCTGAAGAATTGTGCGTAGCTTTACTAAACGAATTAAAAGAACTAGCTCGCGCTCTTTAATAGTTGCATAAATCTGTTTTGAGCGCTAGATCTTATGAGCAGGTATAAGTAATCTTTAAAGGGTGCGTAATGGCAAAAAGCTTAAGATTAATATTATTAAGTTTTAATTTAATTTTAATAATTAATATTTTTGCAGCTGATAGTGGTCATGACTTAGATGACAGTTTAGATGATCTGGAATTGCCAGATTTGCATAATGCTAAAACTAGTGTGCCGGTTACGACTCCCAGTTTGCCAGCTACTGTGTCTAATCCAGCGACTGCTCCCAGCGCAGGTGCTAGTGGTGCTAAAGCACCTAATGTTTATATGCCAGCTGCGCGGACAACTACGCCACCCAGTAAAATATTGTTTGATAGCGCCAAATCTAATACATCTGATTTATTGCCCGAAGTTCTAGATGCACAAAATAGTAAATCTGTTACGCAAGGTGCAACTGTAGCTGCACCAGCCACTGTAACAGCTACACCGGTAGTTACAGTAGATCCGGCCACGCAAAAACCTGTTATTATCGAGCAGGAATCAGTCAGTAAAAAATTAGTTACAGACCCAGTAACTGATTCAATAGCCGAGAGTGACTTTATACCTGAAGTTAACACCAATCAAGAGGGCGGTAATTGGCTGCAAAAACGGATTTGGTGGGAACAAGCAGAAGCTGCTTTTGCACAATTAACTGCTGACAATAACCAGATTTTACAAATTCAGGCTGATTATTTTAAACAACGTATGGTAGTTGAAAAACAGCTTAACACCATACTTTGTGACTTAAATGTTTCGCGCATGGATCTAGTTAATTTTATTGATAAATTGTTAGAGTTTACTGGCGCAGTGCCCAATCTTATGACGGCTAATTCTGATCAGGTTGTTGACGATAATAAAAACAGTTCAGGTGTTAATAACAGTCACACGATTTCCGATCGTTTGCGAAAATTAGCTATTTCACAGCAAGGTGGCTTAGAAAATATTAAAACGTATTTCACTAATCTTAAATTAATTGATGATGCACTGGATCAAGTTTTAGCAGAATTGAATAAGCAGATTGAGCTATGCCAGGATTACGAAAAGCAAGCTTGGGATGATTTTAAAGAAATTGGTAGAATTCTGAACGACAAGAAAGCGAAAGCTCTATTTTACCAGGTTGATGGGTATCAAAAAAATATTCAGCAGATTTTAGCATATGTTACTGGTCCGCTAAAGAAATTTTTTGATGATCAAGTCACTAAAACTAAGAAAAATTGCGAAGATTTAGCTCAAGCGCTGAAGCAGTTAGCTGCTGGCGGTTTAGACTTACGTTTAGAACTGGATATTTTAGTAGGCAGAGCACCAGAGCCAATTGATTTGGCTGCTGAAAAGTTGGCTGCTGCTAAAAAAGCTAAAGCTAATCAAGGTTGGTTTGGTAATTTTACCAGTTCGGTTAGTGATTTTTTTGGTACTGTCTGGGGTTGGATCACAAGTTGGTTTTAGCATAAATCGCGTTAATTAACTCTGCCGCTGCTTGCCAGTTAATTAAAGTACCATTTTTGCGAGCTTGATGTTCGTCGCCGCCATAGACTAAATAGCCATTGGCAGGGTCAGTTTGGGCTAAGCTATTCCACTTATCTAAACTATCGAATAAATCAGCACGAGCTGTCACACTGGCTTTAATTTCGATGGGAATTAACTTCGAACCAAAATTTACTATACAATCGATTTCGACATAACCATTTTTATCGCGCCAGAAGTAGAGTCGGGGAGCGCGTCCGGCGTTATAAAACTGTTTATATAAATCTGTAATAATTAAACATTCGAATAAGTGTCCCCGGATCGTGCTTAAACTAAACTCGGCGGCTGATTTGATGCCCAACAAAGAACAAACTAGTCCCGTATCATAAAAATATATTTTGGGTGTTTTAGTAGCCCGTTTATTAAAATTCTCGTAATGCGGGGCTAATAAATAAATAATATAACTAGCTTCTAAAATCGACAGCCATTTTTCAGCGGTTTTTTGCGTAATGCTACAGTTAACGGCTAAATCGCTGATATTTAGTAACTGGCCTGTTCTGGCAGCGCAGAGTTGCATAAATTTTCTAAATGTTAAAAGATTGTCGACATTGATTAATTGGCGAATATCACGCTCGACATACGAGTGAATATAAGAAGGGTAGAACTCTTCGGGTGTAAAATTTTCAGTATATGGTCTGGGATAATTGCCCCGAAAAATTAGCTCGTTAACATTTTCTGATAATAATTTATTTTCGCTAAGCTCATGGATCGATAGTGGCAATAGTGTCAGAATCCCAATTCGGCCAGCAAGTGATTGGGTAATTGCTTGATTCATGAGAAAATTTTGTGAACCAGTAAGTACAAAATAACCGGGCCGTTTTTTTTCGTCTGATTCAAGTTGTATATAGGATAAAATCTGCGGTACATATTGAAATTCGTCTAAGATTATACCGTGAGAGTTTTCATATATTTTGAGAAAATCACGGGGATCACGCATAGCATGATCGCGGATTTCCGGATCTTCGAAATTTAAATATTTATGCTTAGGGAATGTATTTCTAGAAAGTGTAGTCTTCCCAGATTGGCGTGGTCCAAATAGCCCTACCACTGGGAATTTAGCAAAACGCTTAAGTGTACTAGTTAAATCTCTCTTTAAAATCATAAAACTGACCCCTAAAAATTACCCTAAATACAGTGATCTTATGCTAATTGTGCAGTTGACTACTAAATTAGCATAAGTGGGGGCAGGATAGCAACGGTTGGGGTCTCATTAGATACTATTTTGATTTGCCAATCAGCTATAGGGCTGCTATATTTCGTTGTATTAATTTAAATTTTGAAATTAGTTGCCGGGGTGGTGAAATTGGTAGACACGCAGCCTTGAGGTGGCTGTGGGAGCAATCCTGTAGGGGTTCGAATCCCCTCTCTGGCACCAGTCTACATCTATCCGGGCCATCAGGCTCGGCAGACTTCGCCTGGCTGCGCCAGTTTATGTTTATCGGACGGACGGGCCAGTTAATTTAGTGCGAAGTGTAGTGCCCTTGGTAGCTTGAAAAGCGTAGTAGGGTTTAACTTGAAATAAATTTGGTACATATAGGAGATTTTATGAGCATATTGTCTAAGAATAAAAATATTATAATGACCGGTTTTACAGCCTGGGTGATTTTAGCTATAGCTGCGGGCTATTTATTATATCCACTGCGTCAAAAGTTAAAATTCGGGATCGATTTAGTTGGTGGTACTTATATTACTTTAGATGTTGATGTAGAAAAAGCAGCAGAGCGTGAATTACATGAACGCGCCAATTCGTTAGCTGCAATACTAAAAGCGGCTGGCAAGTCTCAGCCAGTATCAAAAAAAATCAGTGGTCGTACTGCAACGTTTACTTTCGCCAGTGGAGCTGAAGCAGTTGATGCGCAAACTAGTTTACGTGAATTAGTCCGAGATAAATACAAGCTTAGCCAAGAGGCTGAAGTTGTTAAAGTTACTATGACTGATGCAGAATTTAATCGTTTACAAAGATGGGCTCTAAGTGCCAACGTTGATGTATTACGTACTCGTTTAAATAAATTGGGCGTAGAAGATGTCAAAGTTGCACCACAAGGTGATCGCAGCGTGGTAGTTGAATTACCAGATGTTAGCGATCCAGCTAAAGCTAAGGAAATGATTGGCACGCCAGCCATGTTAGAATTTAAGATTGTAGAAGCGCAAGGTAATTCTAAAGAAGAATTGCTAGACGAATTTGGTGGTGATTTACCAGATGGTATGGAAATTATTGCGGGTCGTGAACATGGCGGTTCAGCTAAATTTTACATGGTTTCTGATCATGCCGAAGTCACTGGTGCACACTTAATTAGATCAGAGGCTAGGCCGATAGATGCTAAAATGGTGGTAACTTTTGAGCTAAGCCCGGAAGGTGGCGATAAGTTTTATACGCTAACTTCTGAAAATATTAACCGACCGTTAGCTGCAATTTTAGATAACAGGGCCATTTCGGTAGCAACTATTAACGACGCGATTAGAACCAATTGTCAAATTACTGGCAATTTTACACGTAGTGAAGCACAAGAATTATGCATGTTGTTTAGATCTGGCGCTTTTGTAGCACCAGTTAAATTTGCCGAAGAACGTCGCATTGGGCCATCATTAGGTTATGAGTCAATCGAAAAAGGTTTATTATCTTGTGCGATTGGCCTAGGTTTATTATTAATTTTTAGTTTATTTTTCTATAAACTGTCCGGTATTTTAGCATTTGTGACACTATTATATAACTTATTATTACTATTATTGTGCATGGGTTTTTCTGGTGCAGCGTTAACTTTACCTGGGATCGCCGGGATGGTTTTAACAGTTGGAATGGCGATCGACTCGTCGATCTTGATTTACGAACGCATTAGAGAATTATTAGCTAATGGCGTATCGATTAGACAGGCTGTCGATGACGGTTTCTCTAATGCTGCAGTAGTAATTTTAGATGCCAATATTACCACGTTTATTATTGCGATAGTGTTATTTAAGTTTGGTACCGGTCCGATTCAGGGCTTTGCCGTCACCATGATGATCGGTATAGTCACGACCTTAATTACTGGCATGCTGTTCTTAAAATCACTATTTAACTTTATTTTAAGCAGAAAAAATATTCAAAAATTAAGTATTTAGTGTATTCTAAGCTATTATTTAGATTATCAGGCGACCCAGCCTACGCTTAAGGAGCTTTGGCGGGGTGGTAAAGTGTCTATTTAGAAAAATGTTTTATGTCAGGCGACGTAGCTCAGCTGGTTAGAGCGGCGGAATCATAATC
>DATEBN010000109.1:0-9542 GCA_035287785.1 Candidatus Babeliales bacterium | reverse complement strand
GTCGACCATTAGTTGTGAGATTTCTTTGCCGCGACTAATAATCTTAGCATCAGCTGCAATCACAATTTCTGGCACAGTTTGGATCAGACTTTCGATTAGTTTGGTGCCGTGCTTGTATAATAAAAACGGACCGATTTCGATCGCGTCCGCATATTTAGCAACCTGAGATGCAACTTCGAGAATTTTATCCTGCTCAATATTGTCAAACGATATGCGCAGTTTCATAATCTATTTCTATCTCCATGTGACCGAAATATCTGATAATAGGACTAATATAGCAGGTTTTAGGGTTATGATAAGCATAATATTGTAGTTTTAACTAATAGTCTGGCTAGCAATGCCATAAGGGGTGCGTTTATAAGTTTTTTTAGTAGGTCCATAAAAAGCTCTGATATTTAGCGAGTTTAGTAAATTATGAATGGTTTGTTTAATTAAATTTTGCTTGGCTGGATTACTATTTGTTTCCAGATTTTTAATATAAATATCGGGTAACAAAAGTTGAGTATCATCAGTAGTGGGCGTTAAATCTGTCGGTAAATAGATAGTATCGGGATCACCAATAATTATTAATGCCTGGGCAGAGATGGGCTGGTTTGGTAATAATGGTGCCAGCTGAACTTCCCAGTATAGTTGCTCAGTTAAAGGGTCTAATTTTTTAGTAATCGTAAAAGCTTGGGCTGGCTGATTAGGGTCTAAATTCCAGTAAGCAATATTACTATTAGCGCTAAAAACTGGCATCAAGCTCGGCGTTATAATTAATTTAATGGTATCGTTTTGGATTTTGCGCGGTAAAGTAAGTTGACCATTCTGGTCTGTATGACTAATAAACCCCGCGTGTATGGCAAATAGATCGATATTGCTGACAGGGGGGGTGATTTTTTTAAGCATTAAACGTTGCTCTAATTCAGCTAATTCACCAGGGACTAAACTTTTATGTTGTTGTTTATAATAATCGGTAATTTTTTCAGTGACCTTTTTAGGAATCACTTTAAAATTAGGATATTCACGAACATAGAAAGTGAGCACTTGGTCACTAGTATCATGGATAGGTTTGTGATCTTGAGCTAAAATTACGCCAGCTGGGTAAAACAGTACTAGGGTTAAGATTAAAAAGTATAAATAGCTTAACTTATAGCGTAAGATATAGTTTGTGATGTGGCGTGCTATAGCGTAACTTAGATCAGCTAATGGCATAACGCTCCTAGATTTATAGATTTTTATTAATAATAGAGCTTAACAGTTAATAGCTCTGAAATACTATGGTTTTGAGGATTTTATGGATTTAGCACCAATTTGGGCCGAGTTTCAAGCCACTGCCCAGTTATCGACTAGTCAACTAGCGCAGTTTGTAAAATATGCGCGATTATTACAAGACTGGAACGAACGAGTAAATTTAACCAGTATTTTAGAAGATCAAAAAATTATTGATTTGCACTTTCTAGATAGTCTTAGTTTGGCTAAGTTTATGGATCTTACCGGAAAATTAACTTTAACTGACGTCGGAGCTGGGGCTGGATTTCCTGCGATTCCTTTGAAAATTAAATATCCAAATCTAAGAATTATTTTAATTGAGGTGAATAATAAAAAAATTGATTTTTTGCAAGCTGTCATCGATGAGCTGGGTTTAGAAGATATCGAGATCTATGATCAAGATTGGCGGACATTTTTGCGTAAGACAGATGATCATGTAGATCTGTTTTGCGCGCGGGCTTCGCTTAAACCTTTAGAGCTATTACGTGTCTTTAAAGCTGGTTCGATTTATCGCAAAGCAAAGTTGATATATTGGGCCGCCCAACATTGGGACGAGTGTGAATTGGGTAAAGCTAGTAATATTCCAGATAATTTAACTAGGGCAGAATGGGGCTATGCGGTGGGTGATAAAACGCGTAAGTTAATTTGTTGGAATCTAAAGTCCAAAGATTTAGTTTAAGAGTAGGAGCAAAGTGAAGAAAAATCTGTTAGCTAGCTACTGGAACGGGATTATTGAAGATAAAAAAGGCGAAAGTTATGGCAATATTTTACGCTATTTCTTTCCCGAATTTATTACAGCACTAATCTTGTATACAGCTCTGAGTTGGATCGATTCTTATTGGGTAGCGCAGTTGAAATCGACCACTACTTACGCTACACATGGCACTTTAAATAATATCTTACATGCTGTTTTAAAATTTGCAGATGGCATGATGATTGGGGCAATGATTATCGGCGGCCAGTTTTATGGTGGCAAAAAGTTTAAAGAGGTTGGTCGAACTTTTGCAGAAACATTTTGGGTAATGTTAACTTTTGGGTTAATCGCCAGCAGCATTTTATTTTTCGGTTCTTATCCTATTTTATGTTTTTATAACGCTTCGGACGCGATGATTAGCTGTGGTGTTCCACTGATGAAAGTGCGGGCTCTTGGTGTGTTATTTATGTTCGTTTATTTTGTTTTTATAGCTTTTCTACGCAGTATTAAAAACACACGCACACCAATGATTACTTTTATTATCGGTGGTCTAGTATTTTTGTTTTTCGATTATGCTTTAATTTTCGGCCAATGGGGCTTTCCAACCTTAGGACAGCAAGGATCAGCCTGGGCGACTGTTTTACAGTATGGCAGCATGCTAATTTCAGCAGCTCTCCTAGTATTATTTAATCCAGATTATCGTAAATTTGATCTTAATGTCTTTAATTATCGGCCAGACTTTGTGGCTATTAAACGTTTACTAACTCTGAGTTGGCCAGTTGTCATCGATAAATCGACCATGGCGGTGGCGTATATATGGTTGGGTAGTATGGTTACTAAAATGGGTGAAGATCCAGCAGCTAGCTTTGTGGTAATTAAAGATTTAGAACGGGCTCTATTTTTACCAGCTATTGCTTTTGCGCAAGTGATCACTTTTTTAGCTTCCAATGATTTTGGTGCCAAAAATACGGCTGGAATTAAAGCTAATATTAAAAAGATTAATTTATTAGCTTCGATCTTTGTTTTAGTAATTTTGATAGTGTCGATTTATTATAAAGAGTTTTTAATTGGTTTATTTGATCGCAAAGGTACTTTTGCAGAATTTTCAGCACAAGCTTTTCCAATTATTAGTATTTTTGTGTTTTTCGATGTTTTACAGATCGTATTATCGGGTGCTTTACGGGGCGTTTCAGACGTGAAAATTGTGATGTGGTCGCGGATTGTGATCTGTGTTGGCTTTTTTGCACCGGTTTCATATTTAATTGTGAAGTTACCATTTGGTGATAATCTGCTAAAATTTATTTTAATTTACGGTATATTTTATCTGAGCAATGGTTTAATGAGTCTAGTTTATGTCCACCGCTTCAGATCTGGTAAATGGCTGCAAGCCGAACAGGAAAAAATATGATTAAGTTGTCCCGCGAAGAAGTTTATAAAATCGCCGAAATCTCTAAATTAGAATTGCAAGATCAGGAAGTTGATCATTTAATTAAGCAGCTAGAAGACGTATTAAGTTATGCTAAACGTGTGACTGAAATAGCCGCTAGTGCTAGTAGTACAGCTAGTGAACTTTTAGCTAAACCAGTTAATATTACACGTCCAGATGAGATTATACCGACTAATTCAGCCGATATTTTAGCGCAAGCACCGCAAGAATTAGAAAACTATTTTGTGGTACCGACTGTTATTGAAAGCAACTAGGATTTAAAATTATGTCTATTAATCACCATATTAGCTTAGCATTTGCCACTATTCGTGAGTTGCAGGCGCAGTTAGCTGCCAAAAAGATTTCGCGGGAAGAGCTTTTAAAAGCTTGTTTAGAGCGTTTTGCTAACTATGACGAGCAGATAGGTTCGGCCTTAGAAATTTTCTCTAAAGACTCTATTCTGGCGCGTGCCAAAAATAATCCGGTTAGTTTATTAAATAATATTCCGGGCTTAATTAAAGATAATATTTGCCAAAAAGAGCGTAATCTTACTTGTGCATCTAAGATTTTACAGGGTTTTAAAGCAACTTATGATGCCACTGTAACAGCAAATTTAAAGCAAGCCGGAGCGCTAGTAGTTGGTCGAGCCAACATGGACGAATTTGCCATGGGTAGCTCTAATGAATATTCAGCTTATAAGCCGGTAGCTAATCCGTGGGACATGACGCGTGTTTCTGGTGGATCTAGTGGTGGCTCAGTTGCAGCTGTAGCAGCTGGGCTAGTACCATGGTCTTTAGGATCAGAAACTGGTGGTTCAGTGCGCTTACCGGCGGCTTTTTGTGGTGTAGTTGGGATTAAGCCAACTTATGGCTTAGTATCGCGTTATGGATTGGTAGCGTATGCGTCTTCGCTAGACCAAGTTGGCGTAGCTACGCGCACTGTTTACGATAATGCGTTGGTGTTATCGCAAATTGCAGGGCACGATCCTAAAGATTCGACTAGTGTTAAAAAATCTAAACAAGATTATACCCAGAATCTGGCTGAGCCTAAATTACGACCGGGTTTAAAGATCGGGATCATTACTAATGCGCTCAACGCTGAAGGTATTCAGCCCGAGATTTCGCAGGCGCTCGATAATGCTATTAAGCATTATGAAAAACTAGGTGCGGTAATCAAGCCCATTAATCTTAATACTATGGACTATTCTGCAGCAGCTTATTTTATTGTTAGTCGTGCCGAGGCAGCTTCGAACTTAGCCCGGTTTGATGGTGTACGTTATGGTAATCGCGCTAAAGATCTGCAAAATCTCAACCAATTATATGCCAAAACTCGTGGCCAGGGTTTTGGTCCAGACGTGCGTTTACGTATTTTAGTTGGTAATTATGTCTTATCAGCGGGGCATGCGGGTGATTTTTACCATAATGCGCGTAAAGTTCAAAGCTTAATTAGACAAGAATTATTGGACTGCTTTAAAGACGTAGATCTATTATTAGCACCGATGCATGCAGCACCAGCATTTAAGTTTGGGGCTTTAAATAATAATTTGGAAATGGATTTGTTAGACTATTTCACTTGTTTTGTGAATTTAGCGGGTGTGCCAGCCATCGCTTTACCGTGTGGTTTTACTAAAGAGCAGCTACCAATTGGCTTTCAATTAATCGGTCCAGATTTCTCAGAAGATTTGTTATACCAAACGGCATATGCATACGAGCAAACAAATCACTGGTGGAACAAGCAACCGTCAGGTTTCTGATTAAATTTTAGTTAAATTATTGTTTATGCTATTTAAATTATAGTAGTTTTCTATCTGCCAGATATGACTTAAGCGTAGGGGCGCCGGTCTGGGGGGTAGGGAATGCTAACTGGTAAGCAGTTAATACTGTTAGGCTTAGTTCTGCAGTTATTAGCAACCAATATTTTAAGCTCGGCACAGGATTTTTCTAAAAATTTAAATCAATGGGCGCTAGATCGTTACGCTCTGAATTTACCTAGAGTAAATTTAAACCTTGATTTGCGTTATTTTAAACAACGTGATGCTGTGTTACACAGTTATGAGCGCGAAACGCGTTATGCTGATCATTATTTAAAGAACAGAGCCCATGGTATTGCGATTAAAAATCGTACTTTTGGTGAATGGCTGAATGATTTCATGTTCGATTTTATTGAATTAAATCGGCACTTTTTTTCGATCGATACTGTAAAAGTTGCTACTGGTGTGATCCCATTTTATTTATTAGCTAGGTCAGTTGATCATAATATACATAGCAGTTTTTATGATAGTAAACAGCATCAGAATCTTAATATATTTTCTGATTCGATTGGAAAATCTGTCAGTAAAAGTGTGCCATATGTAGTGGTGACAACTATGCTGATGCCCTATTTGGGACATAATCCTGATATCCAGTTAACGGCTGATATTTTCCTAAAAGGGGTGATATCGATTTGGATGGTTAAAGATTTAATTAAATTCACGTTGGAGGCTGATGCTTGTAAACGTCCTTGGAATGGTGAATTTTCTTACGAGAAGCAAGCTTTTGGCGGTTTTCCATCAGGACATATGGCAGAAGTCTTTTATATGACTACATTATTTGGCTGGCGTCATGGACCAACATTGGGTGTACCATTTGCGATCTATGCCGGTTTTCTATTCTTAACTAGTATTAGCAGTAATCGGCATTATGCGTCTCAATTAATTGCCGGAGCCGGGTTGGGATTGGCCTATACCGTAGCATCTTTAAAATTAATTAAGACGCGTGAAGCAGTGGGCGGCTGGTCAGTAGACTGTCACCCTAAAGGCTTTGGGCTGACCTATGACTTTTAAGAGTTCTAATTTCTGAAGAATAATTTATAATTAAATTTTATAGCTATAAATTATTGTTTTAGGGGTTAATTTGAACTACTGGGACGGTCAGATTCAGATCGGTAAACGTAAATATTCAAGATTTATTGGTGGGCCCTTAGATGGGATCACCGATTCGCCTTTTCGTAGATTAGTACGTGATTTTTCACCTGATAATCTGTTATATACTGAGATGCGTCATGTCGGCACTATTGTAAATAAAGTAGGTGGCCCTAAAGCGCTCAATTTTATGCAAGCTGAACGACCGTTAAATTTTCAAGTAGCCGCCAATAGCACTAGATTTATTGCGGAAGCCTGTGAAAAAATTATCGCAGCTGGTGTCGACTGTATCGATCTAAATATTGGTTGCCCGGCACGTAATGTAGTCAATTCGGGCGGCGGTTCAGCTTTAATGTCCGATCCGATATTATTAGCCAATATTTTAAATGAGTTTAGACGTTGCTTACCAGAGCAAACTTTTACACTAAAGATTCGGGCGGGGTATAAACATAAAAACGGTTTAGATATTGCAAAACTAGCCCAAGATTGTGGCGTGGACGCTTTGGCCGTGCACCCTAGACTGCAGACTGAGAAGTTTGCTGGGCGTCCAGATTATAGTTTAGTTTATGAAATCAAAAAATCGCTGACGATTCCTGTAATTGTGTCTGGTAATGTTGTGAACTGGGCGACAGCTAAATTAGCTTATGAGCAAACTGGGGCAGATGGATTTCTAATTGGTCGTGGTATCTGGGCAAAACCCTGGAAGTTGGCTGAGTTAGATTTCAATGCTAAAACTATGGGGCAAGTCTATCAAATTAGCCAAGCAGTTATGCTACAAGCAGCCTATCAGCACTTACGATTTATGCTAGATTACTATGGCAAAACTGGTATGTACTGTTTTAGAAAACATCTGCCATTTTATTTACGCGGTTTTGCGGAAGCCCAAAATCTACGCAAAGAATTAATGACGACCGAGTCAGTTGACTATATGCTAAGCTCGTTAAATCAGTTGGCTACCTGTCAACAAGTTAGTTTATAAAATAAATTTAAATAAAATTTAGTAGTGTATGGGCAATATATGGGCAAAGTTTCTGGTTGGTCGTTAGTTAAACAGTTTTTAAAATTCAGCCCACTAATATTATTAATCTTTTTTTTATTAGCTAGATTTAGAATTACTGATTTCGATCAATTATTTAAAGCTCAAGTTTCTAATATTACTGGTCCGATAATTCAGTGGCAAAATAATTTAATTACTAAGTTAACTAGTCAAGACTCTAGCACTACTAATAATGCTCTTAAACATAGTCATAAAATTATCTCTCAGTTAACAGCTGATAAACAACAGCTTGAGCAAAAACTAGCCCAATTATTACAAGAAAATATTGCGCTCAAGGCTACGCTGAAATACACCGATGATCTTAGTGAGCTATTAGAATTTAAAAAGCAGTATAATTTTACGTATGCGATTCCAGCCCAGATTATTTTTAAAAATTTCTCTAATGCTGAACAGTTTTTTTACCTTAATCGTGGTGCCCAACAAGGTGTAACTTTAAACATGGTTGCTTTTTATGACAACTGTATTATCGGGCGTATTTCAGCAGTTTATGCTAATTATAGTAAGTTAATTTTAATTACGGATAAAGCTTGCAAGATCGCGGCGTATTGTAGTCAATCGCGGGTAGCCGGGGTGTTTCACGGCTTAAATAATATTAAAAGAGCGACCCTTAAGCATGTGCATCATATGTTTGAATTGATCAATGGTGACTTAGTGTTATCCAGCGGCGAAGGGTTAATTTTCCCCCAGGGTTTTGCCCTAGGGGTGATTAAAGAGTTTTCTTGTCAGGATGTCGATTACGATATTTTAATTGAACCCGTAATCGAGCTTGATAAGCTTAAATATTGTTTACTCAAATAGTAAAAGTTCTTATCCGCAACATCCCTCGATTACACTCGGGACGAGCGGATCAATATCAATCCAAAAATATCACTATACAAGCAAGCTACTCTCGCTCGTCCCGAGCGAAACCCTTAGGGTGAAGTCGAGGGATGTTGCGAGTATAAAATCTTATAATTTAAATTGGGGCGTAAGATTTTTGAGCGCCAATTTATTAGCAAAAGCTTCGCATAATTCACTTAATACTACGGGCAAATTTTGCTCACTTTGATCGTCACCCAAAATTTGCGCTAATTTGCTTGGTTTGGGCGCATTTACCCATTCAATTTCTTTATCCGCACCAACTTCGATTAGCTCTTTGATTTTCTTAATCGCGCTATAGTTACCGCCAATAGTATCAACTAAACCCAGTTTTTGGGCCTGTTCGCCAGTAAAAATTTTACCGTTAGCCCAATTGGTACTTTGTTTGAGATCTAATTTACGGCTATCAGCAACATCACGAGTAAACTGGCGATAGCAATCGTCTGAAACTGATTGTAATAATTGATTGCCTTCTGGCGTAGCATTAATAAATGGATCGCCCACTAATTTGTAGTCACCAGATTTTTGGACATTATATTTTACAGACACTTTATCTAATAGATCTTTGACACCAAAAGTGCCAATTCGGGCTCCAATACTACCAATTAAAGTCGATGGTGCCGCAATAATATGGTCAGTAGCACAGGCGATATAGTAACCACCCGAAGCACAAATATTGGGTGTTAAAGTAATAATCGGTTTGGGAAACTCAGCTTTTAGTGCTTTAATATCAGCATATAGAGCTTGTGAAGCGCCGGCCGCACCGCCTGGACTATCGACATATAATAGAATTGCCCGAATATTAGGGTCAGTAAAATAGGTTTTTAATTGCCTGAAAGTACGATTTGAATTACAGATTTCGCCTTCGATAGACACAACAGCTACTTTAGTTTTGGGGTACAGTAGATTACTCCAGTTCTTAGAGATTCCATCGATTAAGCTTGGTAACATCTGTATAAAAAATAAACTAGAGATCCCAATGCCAATATAACGCCAGATTTTATTCATCAGATTTATACCCCTATAGCGATTACTATTTGATAGTTCTTAATTAAATTTTTACCAATAAATTTATAAACTGAAGAGCAGTTTATCAAAATTATGGTTTTTTGTACTTTTCAATTTCATAATTCAACGATTTGGCTTTGACTTTTGTCAGCTTTTAAACTAATATTCTGATATTCTTGATTTGAAAATTCAGCTCAAGATTGTGGGCGGTTAGCTCAGTTGGTAGAGCATCAGTCTTACAAACTGGGGGTCACTGGTTCGAGTCCAGTACCGCCCACCAGATTTATTCCTCGGTAGCTCAGTTGGTAGAGCACACGACTGTTAATCGTTAGGTCGCAGGTTCGAGTCC
>DATEBN010000108.1:0-6861 GCA_035287785.1 Candidatus Babeliales bacterium | reverse complement strand
CCCCAGCTGCTTCTGCCGCCCATAAATAATTAGTACTAATACCTAAAGCCAGTGCTAGTAATAGCCCTAAACCCAGAAATCTTTTAATCTTTGCAACTAACACAAGAAAACCCCCAATTTTAGCTCAAATTTATATTTCTTCTAAAAAACTATACCTGTATACCTAGAAGCTATATCTGGCGACTATAAGTCAGATCTAGCTATGAATAGAGTTATAAACTTAAAGTAGCAAATTAGTTGCTGCAAAAACAAGAGATTAGGCTAGGTGTTGTCCGGTGACAGATAAAAGCTCTATTCATGATTATGATCAATTTGACATCCTGATATCCGCACATCAAAATTATCAATTGTAGACGTGCGCTGCACTGATCAAAGTGGATGTTTATATGTCGTAGAAATGCAAATGGTCGATCAAAAAGATTATGCCCCTCGCGCACAATATTACAGTTCAATTGCTAAGGAAAAAGAATTAACCGATGCTTTTAATGTTTTAGCTCAAAGTAATTGGTCTAAGCCCGAACTAGAAAGCTATGACCGTTACTTAGACAATATTCGTTCTCAAATTAATCAAATTGATACGGCTGAAGCTAAGGGTGAGGCTAAGGGGTTAGCTAAGGGCTTAGAAAAAGGCAAAATTCAAATTGCCGTCAGGTTGCTTAAAAAAGGTACTGATATCAATATTATCGCTGATTTGACTGATTTGAGTATTGAAAAAATCAAAAATCTTAAGTAGCTATAAATTTTAGAGCAGCTTAGCAAATTGCTTTATAAATTCTCTTACATTACAATAGGCACAGTATTTTTTAGATTTTAAGCACCAGAATTGTAATGATCTAAATGAAGTCCCGACAAATATCTTGCCCCCAGTTAATACTTATAATAGTTCTAAGCACTATAACTAGCGCTAATATAAAAACAGTCACAACTAATAGCACTACTAATACTGAAATTACCCAAATTCAAGCGGCTAAAAACACCGAAGTAAATCAAGAAATCTGGGGCTGTCGTTGGGAAGATAACGAATTTACTATGAGCCTGAAAAGTCGTTTAGAAGTACTTTACGGCAAAAATGCTAATATGTTTAGCGGTAGCCCATTAGATCAAACGCTCTGGGCGCAAGGGATCTGGGATTTAAAAACCAGAGCTAAAATTGGTGAGGCGCTTGAATCTTATATCACGATCAGAAATAAATATTTATGGGGCAGCCCCGACTCAGTTGCTAACACTTCTACAAACACCCTGAAATTGGCTGATGCTAAAATTGGTGAACATAGTCACTTTTTAAGTAAGCAAATCTTTTGGTTACGTGAAGGCTGGGTCGATATTAATTTAAATCAAACGATTGATGTCGAGACCGATGGACAACAGCATTTTAAAACTGGTTTATTTCCATATGAATTGGGACGGGGCATTGCATTAGGCTCAGCTTATGCTTATTCGCCAGGATTACTGGGTTTTTATGCCGACGCCGTAGTTGATCAAAATGCGCCGGGGTTTTTACTCTATGGTGACTTGGTTAAAGATCGAGTGCTATATGATATGTATCTGGGACTTTTGCATAATGATAGTGACAATTTTGGGCGCGTAAATGAGAAAATTTATTTACAACAAAAAAATCCAGTTTGGCTTGGTGCGCGTGGTTTTGGTTTAATTGATTTTGTCATAGCATCACGACTAATTTGGTTCCCACTAAAAAAAAGTTGTGGTGATCCAGCCACACTCTCATTTGAGCCCTATTTTATGTATAATCGTGATCCTGAACTAAAGATCGAGTTTCCAGCAGATTCCAGTAGTAATTTAATTACGTTGGGCTTAGCCGGTGAATGTGAAACTGACAAATTTCAATTTGGCTTCGAATTTGCCTTTAATCGAGGACACCAATCTGTTAAAGGCTGGGACAGTAATGTAATCGACATTAGTACCAACTCAACTACTGGAGCTTTAATCGAACAATATAGCAAAGTTGTGACAAGCGATCCTAAAACTAATCCCGATGCAGCGCCAGCTGTTGTGAGCAGTGCCAATAAAACGGTCGTAAACAAGTCCATCAATAGTGCCGAACTTAATGGACAACAGCTTGGTACTAGCGGGCTCTATAATTCGCTAGATCGATTTACACCGCCATATTTAAACAAATATAAGGGCTTTATGTTCGTAGTTGACGGTACTTATATTTTCCAGCCTGATTTAAAACTTTCGGGTACCATCGGCTGGGCCACCGGCGACGAAAATCCCAATAAAGATTTAAATAATTTTAATGAAAGCAGTATCGATGGTGATTATAGTGGCTTCATTGGCTTACAAGAAGCTTATTCTGGTAAACGCGTAATCTCACTTTTTGTCATCGGTGCCAATACCGTGATTAGGCCAACTTCAGCACCGCTCACCGATAGTCTACAAACAACTACTTTTGGTTCAGACTCACCCGGTTTTTCGAATCTAGTTTATGGTGGTATCGCACTTGATTTTAAAACAAATTTTTGCACTAAACCAATCGACTGGAATTTTGGCTTATTGAGTTATTGGCAAGATAGCCCGACGCATAAATTTAATTTAAAAACTAAATTAGCTAGCCTAGAATTAGCTAGTAAGCACTTGGGCACGGAGCTGAATGGTACGCTTACTATCAACACTACTAAAAATCTCAGGGGTTTCTTAATTGGCGCTTTATTTTTTCCCGGACAGCACTATCGTGATATTACCGGTATGCCCTTAGGGCCCAATGATCTAGAGGTCTTAGAAACTTTAGCTGGTGATGGGGTTGCAGTTGGCAACACGCCCTTATTAAATTCGAAGACTGCTTTTGTGATTAACTTTGGATTAGAATACGAATTTTAGCTAAAAATTTTATGGTTCGAATAGATTTAGTGAGTTTGCGAAATTTACGTTATGCTATAGCTTGTATTAAAAAATATTAGTTTTACTTAAATTAGACACGTAACTTAACAGAGCATTGTAAACATGTTGAAAAGACACAATTATCTCACGTATACGCTAATTGTCACAGTAATTATTGGTCTATTTCTCTGGCGGTTTTTAGCACGTAACTCCACACTAGACGTTACACGCACATCAGAAACCAGTAAATCACCAGAGCTATTAATTGGTACTAATGCTGATTTTCCACCCTTCGCTTATATTCAAGATCACAAAATTATTGGTTTTGATATCGATATCGCCACTGAAGTAGCACAACGCTTAAATCGCACACCAGTATTCACTAACATGAACTTCGAGATGATCTTACCAGAATTGCAAGCCGGTAATGTACAGATACTAGCCGCTGGCTTAACTATTACACCCGAACGTGCCCAACGCGTGTTATTTACGCATCCATATTTAGGTGATGTCCCATTAGTAATTGTCAGTTTAAATAATAATAATAATCTAAAAACGCTTAGTGATTTACAAAATAAAACTGTGATCGTAAATGATGGCTTTACAGCTGATCTATACTTATCTAAGCAAAATTCAGATGCGCAAACTTCTAATCATAAAATTAACTTAGTGCGTTTACCAACAGTAGCTGACGCTTTTATGTCGCTAAACAGTGGTAGTGCCGATGCTTACGTGGGCGCCGAGAATAGCTTAAATTTATTTTTAAAGCGTAATGGCCGCGAAAAATATAATGTAAATATTTTGCCTGATACTAGTGAAAATTGTGCGTTAGCAATTTCAAAAAAATATCCAGAATTATTGCCCGAAATTCAAGTTGCACTCGATAGCATGCAAGCTGATGGTACGATTAATAAATTAAAAACTAAGTGGGGCTTGTAATATAAAATGTTCGATAAATTAATTTTATTAGACTATTACCCGCAATTTCTACAAGGTGCGCTAATTAGCTTGCAGATTGCAGTTTGCTCTAGCACCATCGGTTTTATTTTGGGCACAGTTTTAAGCTTTTTACAAACTTCGCGCTCTAAAATATTAAAAGCCCTAGTAACTTGCTATGTCACGATTATCCGTGGCATCCCTATGTTAATTCAGATCACTTTTATGAAATATGTAGTATTTCAGGCGATCTATCCCCAAGCATCTGTGATCTATATTGCGATCTGTGCCATTGGACTAAATAGTGGCGCTTATCTGTGTGAAGTCATTAGATCTGGGATCCAGTCAGTTAACCCCGGCCAAATTGAAGCTGCTAAAACTTTGGGTTTTACTAAAATGCAAATTCGTAGATATATTATTTTCCCGCAAGCAATTAGAGCTATTTTACCAGCTTTAGGCAACGAATTAATTACGCTAGTAAAAGATTCTAGTTTAGCATCTACGATTGGTGTAGCAGAGTTATTTAAAAATGGCAGTAATATTCGTAATCAAACTTACGATACCTTTACGGTCTATTTAATTATGGGTTTACTATATTTAATTATGACTACGAGTATCTCGTTTGTGATTAATAAATTAGAGAAAAGATTAAAAAAATTCTAAGCTCGAAATCTGTGATTATGTTAGAAATTAAAAATTTAAATAAAGCGTTTGGCACTAAACAGATCTTACGAGATTTATCTGTCAAAATACCAGCTAGCTCGATTGCGGTTTTTTTGGGCCAATCTGGGATCGGCAAATCAACGCTACTAAGAATTCTAAATAACTTAGAAACAGCTGATTCTGGCACTGTAATTTTAAATCATGAAACGCTAGATCTAGCGCATATCGCTGAAACCCACAAAGTTGGCATGCTGTTTCAACAGTTTAATCTTTTCGAGCATTTAACTAATCGGGAAAATATTACACTAGCACTCGAAAAAGTTTTAAATTACGCACCGGAGAAAGCTAATCAAGTTGCTTTAGAATTATTAAATAAATATGGCTTGGGTGATCGAGCTGAAAACTATCCAGCGCAACTATCTGGTGGCCAAAAACAGCGTTTGGCGATTGCGCGTACCGTAGCCTTAAAACCACAAGTAATTTGCTTAGATGAACCAACATCCGCACTTGACCCCATGCTAACTAATTTTGTCGCTGATGCGATTCAAGATTTAGCTCGTGAGGGTTTTGTAGTGCTGGTCGCTACGCATGATACCGCTTTATTAGAGCGTTTAGATTGTCAGATTTATTTATTAAAACAAGCCCAAATAGCAGAAACTGCTGTCAGCCAGGATTTACGCGCTCATCCAGAACAATATCCGCAAATTACGGCGTTTATTAAAGGCCAACACCATCAGTAAGTCAGCCTAAAAAACTTTCCAATAGCACAGTCTCAGCCTGTTCGGCAGTCAACCCCCGGGCCATTAGATAATATAAACTATCGCGATCAACCTGCCCCACTGCACTGCCATGGGTACATTTCACGTCGTTAGTTAACACTTCTAGAGCTGGAATAGAAATCGCTTGTGAATAACTAGGCATCAATAAATTATGATTCACTTGACTAGCAACTGTTCTATGTCCTGCGGGTGAAACCAAAATTTTACCATTATAAGACCACTTAGCTTGATCAAAGCAAACTGTTTTTAATAATAAATCACTGGTAGTATCCGGTGCCAAGTGATTTTGCTCAGTAATAATCTTAATTTCTTGCTGATCACGCAAAATTGCGCGACTAATTAATTTAATGCTAGCACCCGGCCCATTTAAATTAAATTTAAAAGTTAATTCGAGATTATTTGAATAATTAGTTAAATCTAAATCTAGTTCGAGTTGGGCATATTGGGATAGTTCGAAAGTGAGTGCGTACCCGCTACATCCCTCGATAAACTTCGGGACGAGCGGTAAAAAGTCACTTTTTATATCAGTAGTCTTATTGCAAACAACAAAATTAGCGCTATTTGCAACACTTACCCCCGCTCGTCCCGAGCGTAGCGTAGCGCAGTCGAGGGATGTGGCGGGTGCATAAATATACTGTACTTGCATATTTTCTGGCACCTGGATTATAGTAGTCTCTTTCATCCGATAGAACCTTCCATTTCCAAATTAATCAAACGATTAATCTCAACGGCATATTCCATGGGCAATTCGCGTACAAAACAATCAATAAAACCGTTTACGATCATGGCGCACGCCTGCTCTGCTTTCAAGCCCCGGCTCATTAAATATACTAATTGCGCATCACTGATTTTACTAACACTAGCTTCGTGGCCGACGTCTACTTGGGATTCTTTGATATCAACTGTGGGATAAGTATCGGAACGCGAAATTTGATCTAAAATTAGGGCATCACACCGGACTCGCGATACTGAGTGCTTAGCCCCGGATACTACTTTTAGTAAGCCTCGATAACTCGCTCGACCACCATTTTTACTAATCGATTTCGAAACAATATTGGAAGTCGTATGCGGCGCCAAATGGATCACTTTACCCCCGGCATCTAAATGCTGCCCTGCACCCGCCACTGCTAGTGAGATAATCTGACCGCGCGCCCGCTCACCCTTTAAAATAATCGCGGGATATTTCATGGTGATACTGGAACCGAAATTACCATCGATCCATTCAACTACGCTATTCTCATAAGCTACAGCACGTTTAGTAACTAAGTTATAAACGTTATTAGACCAGTTCTGGATAGTAGTATAGCGCACATGAGAGTTTTTAAGCGCAATAATCTCAACTACCGCTGAGTGTAACGAATTACTGGAGTAAACTGGCGCACTGCAACCTTCGACATAGTGCACACTGGAGCCTTCGTCAGCAATAATTAAAGTGCGTTCAAATTGGCCCATTTGGACACTGTCGATCCGGAAATAAGCCTGTAACGGCTGATCAACATGTACACCCTTGGGCACATAAATAAAACTGCCACCGCTCCACACAGCTGAATTAAGCGCTGCAAATTTATTATCATGCGCTGGAATGACTGTGCCAAAATATTTTTGAAAAAGCTCGGGATAATCACGTAAGCCAGTGTGTAAATCG
>DATEBN010000107.1:0-11435 GCA_035287785.1 Candidatus Babeliales bacterium | reverse complement strand
CCTCATGAATGCCATCCATGCGCTCTACCAACTGAGCTACAGCCCCAAAAGAAGTCTGCCTGTAAAATTAGGCAAATAATTAGAAAATATCTATAATTTTAAAGATAAATAAAAAAAAATAAATTAAAAATTTAAAAAAATTTAAAACTCCGAAATTTAAATCTATGGTACGTAAAAGCTTATTCAAGAAATTTAAACTAATTATAAATTTAGTTTTAGTAATTAATTTGATAACTTCTAGCATATTAACCCACTGTGCTGGACAAAATATTATCACACCGGTCATAATAAACACCCCCCATTTCAATCCAGAATTAGCGCCTGTAAAAACAGGTCGCACACAACTAGCTAGCACTGAAATTTTAACCCAAAGCAATTCCGAAAATAGTATCACGCCACCAGTATCACAACCAGAGGCAACCAAATCTAAGAGCCTGCTGGCTACTATTTGGAATTTTTTTCATAAATTAAGCAACTGGATCCAAGACAGATTGCGCAGTGAAAATATTTCCCAAACTGCTCGCTTAGTTTCAGTATTTTTATTGGGCTTACTAATGAGCTTAACACCTTGTATCTATCCCGTAATACCGCTAACAGTTGGTGCGCTACAAACGCAAAAATCAAGATCTTTAGGCTTTAGCTTTCTATTATCGCTAGCCTATGCGATCGGCTTATCGCTCACCTTTGCTGCAATGGGATTTGCAGCGGCAATCTCAGGGCAATTATTTGGTAGTTTTGCTAGTCACCCCATATTTATACTAATTGTAACCGCACAGCTACTATATATGGCGGGCTCAATGTTTGGTTGGTACGAGATTTATATCCCCAGATTTTTACAAACTAATAAGAAAAATCCGCAGGCCGGTTCACTACTTTCAGCTTTCTCATTTGGTGTAATCAGTGGCACAGTGGCTTCGCCCTGCTTATCGCCGGGATTAGCGCTATTATTAACGATCGTAGCCACACTAGCTAATAAGTTTTTGGGCTTTATCTTGCTATTCACTTTTGGTCTAGGCTTAAGCACCCCACTAGTTTTAATTGGCACTTTCTCAAATGCTATGAATTTATTACCTAGAGCTGGCATGTGGATGGTGACTGTTAAAAAACTATTTGGTTGGTTACTAATTGGTATGAGTTTATATTTCTTAAATAACCTAGTCCCATTTGCACCGTATTTAACCAAACTAATTATTCCAGGCCAACATGATTTACCAGAATTGCCAACACAGACGGACTATGAGACAGCCCGAAAATATGCGCTAGACAATCAAAAAAAGTTACTAATTGATATTGGTGCGGACTGGTGTTCGCTCTGCAAAAAACTAGACCGCAGATTATTTCATAACGCTCAATTAATCGATGTTTTATCAGAAAACTTTGTGATACTTAAAGTTAATGCTACAGATCCACAATCTGAACCATATGTCAGTTTAAATCAAAAATATAATATTATTGGTGTGCCTACGATTTTAATACTTGAGCCGAACACAGAAAATTTACTTCAACGTTATAATAGTAATTTATTAGAAAGAACTGATGCTGAGATACAGCAAGCTTTACAAATCTTAAATTAATTATAATCACTAGTGCGCTTTTATTTTTTAAATATTTCTTGTAAACTTTATTGAGTTTTAAATCAAAATGAATCTTAAGATATAGCGCTTTTAGAAAGTCACCGGATTTTTATATGCACACTTTACAAAAATTAAGCTCACATAATTTAGCCATTGGCTTACTCACAATTTTAATACTTAACGTTAATCATGTAGTAGCAGTTCTAACGCCTAGTAATTCATCTAACAATTTGCATGATTTAGCAACGCGTGGTAGCAATACAACAAGGTTAACTCGCACGTCTTCTCTGGGAGAACTTACTAGTAGCGAAAGCGGATCATCCGATGGTGAATCTGATAGAAGCTCTGGTAGAAGAAAACGAATACGTTGTATCAGAGCTCGTTGGGAAAAAACACGCACTAAGGCTTTAGAAGCCAGAGTTGTAACTCCAACAGCTGTTCACACCATAGATATTTCACCAATTGTAGCTAAAGCAGCCCCCACATCAGTAACCGGTGACGTAGATTTAGGTAATGCTGTACCATCACAAACTCGTACAACTAGGATACTTTCGCTCATTTGCTCACCATTAGTTGCTAGAAAGATTCCTGCTACTATTAGCCCAGCTAGCCCAATCCCAACGACATATAGATCTGCTTGCTTAGAATTTTGGTTCGAAAAAGCAAAATAAATTATTTGATACGACGAAACTGATTGTCTTCTTTAAGCGTATCAATCTGTTCTTTACGCTGTTTTTGCACTGTTTCGACCGCAATATCAATTACTTGGTCGAGTAATAAATAGAGCTCTGGACCTTCGCGTTTAATCGCAAAATTTACATGTGCGGCCGAGATATGTAAATCAATATCATGATGGTGATGTTCACGATTAGCGGTCATAATAATATCGATTCGGACCGGTTCATGCTCTTCAATATGCAATATGCGCTCTAGCTTGGCTAATTTTTCGTTAGCATAATTCTCAATCGCCTCAGAATGTTCCATGTGTCGAAAGACAAAGCGCTTTTCCATATTCTCTCCCAAAAATATTAATTTTATAAATTTTAAATAACTAGTTTAGCCGTCACAATATCATATTTCTGGGAATTAATCCTAGCTTTTACGCTTTACGCACCACAAATCTAATCGGTACACTCTTTAGATCATATTTAGCCCGCAATAGATTTTCAAAAAATCCTAGCTGACTACTACCAAACCATGCTGGTACGTTTACATACATAGCTAATGTTAGTGGTGCCACTTGCACCTGCTTAACATTACGAATAATTAAAAGATTAGTTTTATGATATAAAGGCTTACGATCCAATGCTTCTTGGAAAAGTTGCTTAAGCTCAATGTCGTTAAAGCGCTGATTTTGACGTTGCCAGACCGTATGCACTAAGGGCAAAATTTTGCCAATATTAGTTTTATTTAAGCAAGAGATCTCTAATTTTTCGATTTTCTTAAAGAAATAGTTATATTCTGAAAATCGACGCTCTAAATCAGCCTGCGAATCTTCGGTCGTTAAATCTTGCTTATTCAATAAAATAATTAGTGCTTTATGCTCTTCAAACGTATAAAAGGCTAATTTTAGCTCTTGATCAGAGATCGCATTATCAGCAGCATCGATCATTAAAAGCACAATATCGGAGTGCTTTACGGCGCGAAAGCTGCTTTTAACCATCATTTGTTCTAAATCTTCGTTAATCGAACGTGGTCGTCTGACACCGGCCGTATCGGTTAAACGAATGGTCTCTTTCGAGAAATTAACATTGGTATCAATCGCCTCACGCGTCGTACCAGCTTGCGGGGTCACAATCGCCCGTTCACTCTTAGTTAATAAATTCATGAGTGAAGATTTACCGACATTAGGTTTACCCAGCAATACTACCCGGTAAGCTGGCTCTACTTCATCTGGCGCTTTAAAATCATGTAAATCGGCTACGATCGCGTCTAACAGATCACCAATCGCATAACTATGCTCTGCTGAGATAAAAATCGTTTGTGCTACGCCTAAGCCATAAAAATCATGCTTATTATGCTCGGTCGCTTTGGCATCAGTTTTATTTACAGCTAAAATTAGTGGCTTATTTAATTTACGTAACCTACGCACTAGCTCGCGATCTTCGGCCGTTACGCCTTCAGCACCGTCACAAACCAAGACATTGATATCGGCACTTTCTAATAGCTGATAAACTATTTGTACAACTTGCTTAGTAATCTGATCTAGATTCTTATCAAAAGAAACCCCACCTGAATCAATTAGTTCAAATTTTACATCTTGCCAACTGGTAACATCCGCAATAAAATCGCGCGTAACCCCGGCATAATCGAAAGCCATGCTCTTATTACTAGAAATCAATCTATTAAACAATGTCGATTTACCGACATTCATACGGCCAGCTAAAACTACTTTAGGCAAGCGGCGGATAATTTTAGTCATTCTGAAATCTCACTTAATGTTCCAGGGAAAAAATCTAATACTAGCTTAACTTTGGGCCAACGTGCTTGATTGGCAAAATCTAAAGTTTTATTGGTAGATCTATGATTATTTACACTTGTGGTTGCACTAGCAGCTACTTTAATTAACTGCTGATTACTTACACTACCAGAAGTTATATTACCAGAAGCTATGCTTTCCGGACTTAGCTGCGCTAAATCTATTTTATTCACACTAACAGTGCTTGAATTTACTACGGGCGTAATTAGCTCCGGTAAAGCCGCCAGGTGCACCAAATTAATCTCTAAGCTCATATGTTCGCCAAAAACAGCTTGCAACTTGGGCAACCAAACTAAGCGCTGATCTTGAATAATATCCTGAAAAAAACTCAAGTTTTGATCTAGATTTATCCAAACCTGATTTAATGCCAGCTTGAATTCTGCAAATTGCACCTGCTGAAAAATCGAGCTCAAGAGTGGTTCATCTAACTTTTTAATTTCTAGCTTAAATTTGTCCCATTTATAACTACTGGGATCCCCAGATTTATTATTAGCCCCATTAATTACTGAACTGTTTCCAGAAATATTTTTACTATTACTAATCTTACTAGCGCTATTATTATTTATAAATTTATTTTCTGGTTTATTTATTTCTGGCTTAAGTAAGTAGTTCAGTCGCTGCAATCTTTTTTTTTTACTAAACCCACCAAAAATAGCTCTAAAAATAGGTGGGGATAAGCTGATTTCATAAATAATTGTTCTTGCGCACAAAAATGCTCTAGTAATGTAACTAGCTGATCTATTTCAACTTGGACAATTACAGACTTAAAATTATCGCTAACCCCAGTTACCGGTAAATTAAATTTAATCCGCCAAGCATCCCGCACTAGATGCAATAAACGTTTCCAAATAAAATCTGGCGCATATCTAGTTAAATTAACTAAGTCTAGCTGGGTCAATAATAAGCCAATTTCTCTTTGGACTAGCAAGATTTCAAAGATTTTCTCGAGCTGCGCTACATCTGGGTAACCCAGTGCCAATAAAACCATGTTTTCCGAGATTTTTTGACCTGTAAACCGGACTCGTTCTAACATATTAATCGCATCTCGTGCACAACCATCAGTCTCTTTAATAATTAGATCTAGCGCGCCGTCGTCACAGCAAATCTGCTCAGATACGCAAATTTGCCGCAAATGCGTTTTTAGCGCTGTCGATTCGATGGCCCCAAAAAACAACTGTAAACAGCGCGATCTAACAGTTTCGATAATTTTACCAGGATCGGTAGTCGCCAAAATAAACAGTGTCGATTTAGGCGGCTCTTCTAAAATTTTTAAAAAAGCATTAAACGCGGCTTTGCTCAACATATGTGCTTCGTCGATCAGATAGATCCGTTTGCGGCCAACTACTGGCAATAGCGCCGCTGCCTCGATAATATTACGTACATTATCGACACCGGTATGTGAAGCTGCATCGATTTCAATAAAATCAGGGTGTTTACCGTTGGCCATTAACAAGCAAGATTGGCACTCTAAACAAGGTAATTTAAAAGTACGAGGTTCTTTACGAAAATTTTCTAGATTTTGACAGTTTATAGCAGCCGTAAATACGCGTGCAGTTGTGGTTTTACCGCAACCCCGTTGGCCTGAGAATAGATATACTGGAAATAAATGATCTATAAATAAACTGTTTTTAAGGGCCCGAATCGTTAAATCTTGTCCAATAATCTGGTCAAAGTTTTTGGAACGCCATTTACGGGCCAGATTCAGTTGTTGTGATATAACTGTATGTATAGCTAGGGTAGATTCCATAATCCCATTTTTAGTTCATTAAGACGCTAGATTTACTAGCTCTAGGATATAGTAAAATAATATTAAAATAAGAGAAGAAGCACAAACAGTTAACTCCGCCTGCTGCTTTCTTTCGAACCTGACAGATTACAGAGCTAACGCTTTGCTTCTTCTCAATTTTTAAAAGACATGCCTATTTTAAGGCACATTAATAGAGATAGCAAGCTTTTAAGCTAGTTTTAGGCCCGTTTAGCGCGCCGTCTGCTAACAGCACGACGAGCAACTACTTTATGACCTTTAGCCGCAACACGACGTTTAGCTACCCCTTTACGGGCAACTTTACGCTTGGCAGCTACTCTGCGTTTAGCTACCGCTGAAACTTTACGTTTCGCCGCAACTTTACGCTTCGCAACTACGCGACGCTTTGCTACTACTGCAACTTTACGTTTAGCCACTCTACGTTTAGCTACTTTTTTACTAGCAACCTTACGACCAGCGACTTTACGCTTAACTGAACGCTTCTTCATACCTAGCGCCCTTTCGATTTTAGTTAATAATGACATTATTAACCCTTTCGTTCAATTAGCAGCTCATCTACTGGCGTGAACTGCTAAATTTTTATTACAATCATAAACTAACAAACCACATTAATAAAAAGCAATAGTTTAAGTTTGAATCACCAAATAGCTAGAAAAAACGCGCTAATTCGCACATTAAATTTTAGTAATTTAAATCTAAATCAAAATCTAACTCGCCATCTAATACGTGCGCTTTTTGTAAAATTGCGGGCGTTGGCTCAGCTACTGATGGTTGCAAAAAACTATACTTATCGGGATCTAGTTTAGCGGCCGCCAAATTATCTAGTGCTTGATCTATTTCTGCAGCTAATTCTGTGTCCGATTTTTTAGCACCAGCAACTTGATCTACAGATGCACTATTATCATCTAACTCATCTAAATCACTGGTTTCATCATCTAAACTATCAGCTTGATCGCCAGACTTAGCTGCCACTTTTTCTGCGCCAAGCTTGGGTGTATCGCCAGCTAAATTAGTAAAACTGATAGTGACTAATAAACTCAAAAATAAAAATTTAAAAAAGGCCGACCGAAAAACTAACATACCTTCCCCCACAGAAAGAGTTATATTTTTAATAATCTTTAAACTAACAAACGAGAGTTATCGAAAACAACAGTTTTCTAACTCCGATTAAATTCCGGATTGGTTTATTGCTTGATATATTGCTAAGCTAGCTGGCATAAAAATAGCTAATATCAATAAAATAAGCGTAGATAAGTAAATTTAAAACAGGGCCATAATCGTATGTATCAGCTAAACGCCCAAATAATTACTTTTTTAACAATTGCGCTATCACTAGCCAATAATCCCAGTATTTCTCACGCTAAACCTAAAATCTCTACTATAAAAACCCCGATTGTAGCTGACTTAACACTAGCTGAAAAAGTGGGCCAACTCATGCTGGTCAGTTTTCGTGGTGAAATTGCCAATCTTGATGCACACCAGCTCATTCAAGAATTATATATTGGTGGGATTATTTACTATAACTGGGCCAATAACTTAACCAATCTTGAGCAAATTCGAAAACTGGGCGCTGACTTACAACAGCTAGCTGGCCAAACACGCTTAAAAATCCCATTATTAATCGCTGTAGATCAAGAAGGTGGCAAAGTAGCTCGTTGCCCACTTACTAAATCTCCCGGTAACCAAGCTTTAGGCTTAACTAATAATCCTGAACTTGCCAAAAATAGTGCGCACATTACGGGTCGAGAATTAAAAGCTTTAAATATTAATACTAATTTGGCACCGGTAGTCGATATTAATAGTAATCCCCAGAATCCCGTGATTGGCTCACGCAGTTTTGGTGATACACCTGAAATAGTCACTACTTTTGGGGCGCAAGCACTAGCGGGTTATCACACAGCTGGAGTAATCACGACACTAAAACATTTTCCGGGTCATGGTGATACTAGTGCAGATTCGCATCTAGATTTACCAGTAGTGCACAAAGCGCTAGCAGAACTCCAAACTACTGAACTATATCCATTTGCCCAGTTAACTAACCAAACTGATATGATTATGACCGCGCATATTTTAGTACCTGCGCTAGACCCTGACTATTGTGCAACGCTATCGCGCAAAACTTTAAATTATTTAAGAGCAAAAATTGGCTTTAACGGTGTTATTATTACTGACTCGCTTGTCATGGCCGGCGTTTTAAAACAGGTCGATCAATCTGTCGCTGAAGCAGCGATTCAAGCTTTGCGCGCTGGTCACGATATTATACTCTTGGGCGGTGCCCAATTACATGGTTGCAATATTATCAAAGAATTAACTGTAACAGATATTTTAGCAGTTCAGCAAGCTATCATCCAAGCTGTAAAAACTAACAGAATCTCGGAAGCACAAATCGATCTGTCTGTCCAAAGAGTGTTAAATTTAAAACAAAAGTATTTAAGTTTATTTTAAATAGTTAAAGCGATAATTACGGGAATATTATTAACCCAGGAGCTAATTTAACTATGTTAAATATGTTAAAAAAAATATTTTTAAGTTTAACTATTTTAACGCTACCCGTTGGTCAAATTTATGGCTTTACGATCTCTATCCAAACTGCACGCACCATTGCTGATAAAATCTGGCATAACGAATGTGCCGGCACTGTCACCGGACTAACTACTTGGAAAGCTGGTGAAAACTTTGCCTCGTTGGGCATTGGTCACTTTATCTGGCACCCGGCCGGCGCACAGGAATGTTTTAAAGAAAGTTTTCCAGAATTATTAAAATTCTTACAACATCAAGGTGTTAAATTACCCGTTTGGCTAAAAACAGCTAAACACTGCCCATGGAACTCTAGAGCCGAATTTAATGCTAATTTTGATAGTCCTGAAATGCAGGAGCTGCGTCAATTGCTCTTAAAAACTAAAAATCTACAAGCAATTTTTATTGCCAAGCGCTTAGAACGTACTTTTCCAGATATAATTAAAAATTTACCTAGCACTGAACAAGCACCGATTAGGAAAATATTTTTTCAATTAGCTAAAGATCCGCGTGGACTCTATGCCTTAATCGATTATTTAAACTTTAAAGGCTCTGGTACTGTAACTAGCGAAGCTTATAATCATCATGGTTGGGGCTTATTGCAAGTCTTGCAACATATTCCCGCTGATACTAACCAACCAGTGCAAGAGTTTATTGACGCTGCTAAAGCTATCTTAACGGAACGAGTCAAAAATTCGCCCCCCACTCGTAATGAAGCCCAATGGCTAACAGGTTGGTTTAATCGGCTAGATACTTATAAAAAATAATATTAAGCAAACCCGGTTAAATGAGAGACTTTATAAGCTTAAACTATGACAGATCTAACACCACTACCACTGCCGTCCCCCGCACCAGCGCCACCTGTATCATCTCCACCGTCATTACGTCTACGTTTACGCTCAGGTTCAGCTTTGTCCTTAAGTTGCCGCTTGGACGCGTCTGCTGCCAATTTAGTAGCTTGCAGTTCGGCCCGTTTATTTAAGATCGCAAGCGCAATATCATGTCGCACTTTTCCGATAGCTTCCGGCTTGTAATATACCTCACCCTGATAATCCGTAATCAGCCGATTTACTAATTTTGATGAGCTATATGGACTAGCGCCATGCTCTAATAATGTCAGCACCATGGCTAAATTTGCACTCTTAATTGCAAAATCTAGCACTACGGTATTATTCACCATCACATCTGGATTGCTCCCTGCTGCTAATAATTGATAAACTAGCTCCGTGGCATTTGCATTACCCGCCATAACTGCAAGAAACAACGCTGTATAGCCACATCTATTTGCAACATCAATATCTATACCAGGAACCTGTACTAATTGAGCTACGATTGGCACAGCATGGACACTTTTGGAACTAGCAGCTAACATTAACGCCGTATGACCATTAATATTAACTTGATTCACATACCTATCTTCACCATATGCCAATAATAGGTCTACGATTTTTGGCGCAGCTACACTTTGTGATGCAGCAGCTAACATTAATGGTGTCCAGTTTCCCTGATCCATCAAATGTAGCTCGGCACCTGCCGCTAATAACATGTTCGCTATTTCTGAAGCACGCGCATTTAGCGATTGACTAGCCAGCATTAAAGCGGTTTCACCTTTTCTATTTTTAGTATCAAGCATGGCTTTTAGATCTGCGCCACCGCGACTAATTAATAATTCCATAATTTCTGGTGCTTGATTATTTAACGACACAGCCGTTGTCATAAATGTACCTACTTTTAAAGTGGCACCACCATCTAATAATAACGCTACTATTTCAAGCGCCTGTGCACCATTAGAAGCACATGCTATACTTAACACCCCATGACGGCTCGAATCCCGGATGTTGTTAAGGTTTAAGCCGGCACTATGTAATAACATTTGCACCATTGCTAACGCCCGCGGATGCTCTGATTTAATTGCTTTTATTAACCCGAACTCAAGCTCTCTAATATTTTGCTCACTAGCGCCCTGATGCGCTTGCAAGATTGCTCCCAGCTTTACTAAATCACCAGTATTTATAATTTTTTCAATGCGACTCAGTTTAGGTTTACTATTAGCATCTCCTGAGCCTGACTCTAAGGCCCTTAAGTGAGCGATAGAGCTACCTAAAAATAGTATTAGCAATAAGCTCCAAAGATTCGTACCTAAAAAACTTAAATTTAAATTCTTTGATTTATTAGAATAAAAAGACATCATCACTCTCCATCAATTAATATTATTTTTGAGATAAATAGCTGTAAAAATTATATACTTACCCTGACTTTATCAGAGGCTAATTATTATTTTAAAGTCTAAACTAAATGAATTCCTGGTCAAAAGCCCCCTAATATCAGTAAATTTACCCCTAAAGACACGAAAATAGCGGGCACGTTACCGTTAGCCCGCTATAAATAATTATACTTATTATTTTATATGTAATCGCAGCCAAAATTAAATACTGGCCGTGCCCTACGTAGTTTACTACCAAACTACCAACTTGACTGGCCTGCCATACAAAGCTTTAGCGAAGTATGGAGGAGAGGATGGGATTCGAACCCACGATACCCCTCTCGGAATATACACGATTTCCAATCGTGCTCTTTCGACCACTCAGACACCTCTCCAATCTAACCTATTAATTTAACCAGTCTTACTAAACTTAGCTAAATTTACTTTTTAGGTGCTGGACGACGTGGTGCTGAGCTAGTTGGTCTTCTAGCACCAACAGCTGGTTTTTTAACTACCAATTCATCCGCTGAGCTTTTACGATTTAGACCTAAACTTTCAGACTTTTTACGTGCTTTAGCTTTTTCGGCGTCCTCTTCAACTTCTGAAGTTAACACTTCTACTTGCTTAATAATATCTTCGTTTAGATCGGCAATCACTTCGATAGCGGCTGCTTTCTTAGCACCCTTATCTTTAGCTGCTTGTTCAAAGCCACGCTTAGCGGCAGCTGTTAGACATTCGATGATCAAACGCACGCTCTTAGGCGAATCGTCATTACCAGGAATCATAAAATCGATCCCATTTGGATCGTAATTAGTATCAACTAAAGCTACTACTGGTACACTGCACTGAATCGCTTCTTTTAACGCCGTAGCTTCACGACCAATGTCAATCAAAACA
>DATEBN010000106.1:0-7550 GCA_035287785.1 Candidatus Babeliales bacterium | reverse complement strand
GGCAACTAATTGCGCCTGTAGTTCATTGACTACTTTGGCGCGATCATAGCGCTCTTTATAGAATTTCAATTTTAGATAACCAAAGTAACCGGCAACAAAGGCACCTGCCGTAGCTGAACCATAACTAAGGTATTTGAATTTAGTGCGCGTCTCAGGTGTTAAAGTTTCACCGCTATCGCGATATACCTTTTCTACTCCGGACAAAGCTTCTTCAATCGTACTATTACTGAAAGTCTTCTTAATATTTACCAAAGGAGTCCACAGCAAATTTTTTGGATTGATGTTGTATACTACAAAATCTTTAGCAACAGCACCAACCTTATTAGCCATACTAGGTAATAAATGATCTTGATCGATAACAGCCTCATTTCTAGAAATTATCCCTGGTAATTCCCAAACATGCGCCATGGCCCAATTGCCTGCCAGATTCAGCGTATTAACTGCTGAAGTAACCAATGTATTACGATTAGCACCCTTTAAAAACTTATGTTTATAGAAAAGCTGACTAACACTTTCTTGGTCTTCTAACCATAATTTTAAGAAAGCAGTTTGATTATTCTGCACAGTTTTAAGCGCCGCCTCCAACCTAAGCGCTGCCGTTGGATTAGCAACTAACGCTTTAACCAAAGCTTGATTGGTTAACAACTGCGACCGATCAGTGGTCGGGGTTAACAACTTATGGATCAAATATAGTTCACCAAAAACAGTTTTCGTATAATTTAGTTTATGGAATAGATTAGCCGACTGACCATCACAAACTGTAAATAGATTAAGATCGGACACCAAATTATCACTTAAGATCTCTGAACATTGAGCTTGGTTTAATTGTGAATGTGGATTGGTAAAGAACAAACTTGATACAATTTCGCGCTTTTTCAATTCGCTTAACTGTTCGATAGTAACCGGTGTACCGACATCGCTTAGTTCCGTATGACCAACGGCCTCTGCTTCGGTCCCGACAAAGTTTTTAAGATAGGCATTGATCGCCACCGTCATAGGCTTCGCAGCTTGCGCTAAAACCGAACTACCCAGTAACAACCATAATAGTAATCTACGTGTAAATTTAAACATGAATCCCCAAAACCCTAATCAGTGATCACTGATATTAAAAATAACCCTAAATCTTCCAACACTAATAAAATAAATTACCTATGATTTTACATGAAAAGCCCTCGCATGTCCAACTAATTAGTCTTAAAACTAATCGCATGATTCAAATTAAATATGGGACAAATAGAGCTTTAAGTTATTATTAGATGGTTTTTTCAAACTCTGTGAATTGATGGCCCAAATTTACCTGCAGCTGATAGATCTGATTAGCCAGAAGTTGTTGATCAGCCTGACTTTTTAGTTGGCCAAGAGCGCTTTGGACATTTATTAGTAATTTATTGCAAGTTTGTTGCACACCAACGGCAATACCGCGCAGCGTTATTAACTGTTGCTGGATAGTATTGGCTTGCGCTGCTTCAATCCCAGTTGCTAAATCATTTTGAGCGTATTCTAAATAACCTAAAACTGTCACCATAGCTATTCTTAAGTCTATTAACTTTTGACAAATAGCTGGCTTTAAATCGATTATCTCGCCACTATCAACATCAATCTGATAGTCACCTACACTCTGAATGAAATTTTTCAAACTTAAAATTTGTTCATGTAGTTTAGTTTGATATAAATAATAACTTAAATTACGCATACCCATAAATTTGACCGTTGGCATAATCACTTTTTGGGCCACAGGTTTTAAAACGGGCGCCAGAACCGGCTCTGCTACTAAACCCACGACCGCCATACCAGCTAAACCAGTGGCATTACTTTTTACCTGCGCTATAAAACCGTTATTGGCTTCGGCTTTAGTTTGCTCTGCTTGGAGCAACAACTGGCGAATTTTTTCACATTCGATATTACTAAAACCAGCATCGCTAAGCTTAGAAGGTTTTCCAAATATACGATCACGATTACGATACAATAAGCAACTAGCAACAACTCCTGCGGAAGCATAAATACCAGCTTTAAGCCACCAATCACGGTTGATATCACTAGCTAAAAGTACACTCTGAGTCTGAATTTCGGTACTAGTGATCGGGACAATCTTGGGCAAATCCTGGGCCAAAATATTTAAAAATATTAGATTTAGAATAATTAATTTTAGTAATTTAGCGCGTAATACTGACATGGGTATAACATCCAAAAATAAAGCCCTGATTAGGCAGTTACAATTTTAGATCACTTTTCGATCTTAGCAGAAAACAGCTAACCCGTATACTGGCCCTAAATTGTTAACCTGCTGGGTGCCAATTTAAGTAACTTAAACCTGGAAATTTGCCCAAAAAAATTGCCCTGATCGTCTAGAGTTCGCACTGGAATATTATGCTTAATATAGGTTAATAAATCAGCATAGCTATTGATCCCATAGAAAATTTTACTAATGGGGATCTCGTGTAAACAGCCAAAACCCTGCCGGTAGCCGCGCGCCTCGATCATCAATCCCTGCTCTACATCGCTAACTACCATCACATGCCCAGTGTGCCAAATAATATCCCCGGCTGTTAAATCATAAATATCCCGAATTTCGACTAGATTACGTTCAATAGTAGCTGAGTTTTTATAAAAATAGGGGATCCCCACAATTTGAGCAGCCCGCGAGATTAAACAAGAGCAGTCTAAGCCCACGCTCGGCTCTTGGGTATAATTTTCCCGTGTATAACCCGGCTGACCCAAAATATTAGCACTAGTTTTAATGGGACACTGCCCAACTGGACAGGTATTAATTAAGCTCGCCCCAGAGTAAACATAGGGCACAAAACTGCCTACCTGTAACTGCGTCCAACTACGTATGAGCTCCACAAAAGCCTGCTTTTGCTCTGCAAAAGTGCTGGGTGCGAAGGTGCGATAGCTGTGGGCCGGCAAAGTAAAATGTGTTAATTGTTGTGTACGATCATCCCAACACCACACTATTAGATCTAAATCAACTCGCTCGTTTTTGGGCGTCCAACCGGTCCCTTCTAAACACCCAATCACCCTAAAACGGGTACCCACAGAATAGCTTTGTTGGGTTTGCGGATTAAATACGGGTCGTACGAGCCTGGCCACATTTTGGTGCTTGGCTACTAAATCTGGTTGCGTAAAATTAATGGGTGTCGGCAAATTTCGTAAATCTATACCCAGCTTAATTAAAGTTTCAACGGGAATTAAGTTAGCTTTTAGGGTCCAAAAACTGTTTAAGTATTCTTGATCTAACTGCTCTAAGTTAGTTATTAAGTTACTATTTAAGTTAGTTTCACAATAGCTACTCTTTGGAATATTTTGAGAATTATTATTTTGGGGATTTAAATTTCTTTGCACCCTCTGAATTGACTCAGATTTAGAACCAGCTAGATAAAAAATATGGGGCACCGCGATTTTAACTTCTGCGCCCCGCTCTTCCAGAATCAAAACGGTTTCATGTAATAATAGCTGATAAGCCCGTAAACAGTTACTATCACCTAGCCCAAGATTGTTGTAAATAGTAGCTGGATCACTACTGGCCAGGCTTGTAACTGTACCATCGGTCTGGCTTAGGCCCGCCGTAGTTATAGCATAGGCTGATTCCCAGAGTAGATCTGCCACTGGCACCCGGACTATCGCCAAATTACCAGGCGTAAAATTATTAATAGTTAAGATTTTAAGATTTAAAATCAAAAGATAAAAAACTAAAAATAGTTTTAGATTTTTAGACATACAGCCCCCGCCCTAAAATTTACTTTTTTTAGAATTTATATTTAGCAAAATATACTAGACTTGAGCAAGATTTTATTAATTAAAGCGTGGCGAGATCCAAACTTAGACGGCCCTTGAGAAAAGCTTGTGTGGGACTGTGTTCAGCATACCAGTCTAAACGATTGAGAATTTTGGGTAATTTATAAGCAAAACTAGGGTGAATAAACTCTAAATGGGGGATCCCGGGACGCCAACCGGATTTGATTTCAGCTTGTTTTAAACGTAAATCAACTGGAAACACCCGCTCTGAACCAGGCACTTCGTAATTTTCCAGCTGATTTTGCAGCTCTGATAATTGGGGCGCTGCGACCTGAATAAAATCTAATTTAGAATAGAGCGCATAAATACTGACAAAAACCAAGCTGTGAACATAGTCCCGCGTTTTAACCTGTACCGGACAGGCTAACATAATCAAACAATCAACTACTAATAACTGACGTTTTTCTGGAGATAAGTTAGCAGCTACTTGGGCTAAGTTTAGAGCTACGTTGCCACCATGACTATGCGTAATCACCGTAATCTTAATGCGTTTACCCCGTTTTTTATAGGTTTCAATTAGTTTTAAAAGCTGTTCAGCTAGTTCTTCTGCCGCCTGCTCCCGACGCTTAAAATCTAGTTCACCCCGCCAACCGAAAGAGTAGTAGTCGCTTAATGGGAAATTTAAACTATCACCGCGCGCTAATTCTAAACCAAATTTATAGGCCAGATCGATCTTAGCGAGTTTATCAAATTGGTGTAGCCCTTCAGGGGTATAAACTATGCGGCCCAAAACCATACTGGTACCATGGACAAAGACCGTTACTGGGACGGCATGCTGACTAGCGTGTGTAGCACCGCCCATCATCATAGAGCTTAAACAAAAATTAAGTACGGTAGTACGTTCGAACATTTCATCTTCCAGATAGTATTGCTCTTGGTATTGATCCTGATATTGATCTTGATACTGTGCCAATTTAACCATATAAACCCCTAAAATAACCCCTATTTAAGCATACTTTAAGTATATATACTCATGCAGATCTTTCAATCATGATTTTTTTGATTTTTCTCGTAAAAGCCATATACTTATCCCATATTTTAACTATTTATGATTTCTGTGGTGAGTATAGCTCAGTTGGTAGAGCACCAGGTTGTGGTTCTGGGGGTCGTGGGTTCAAGCCCCACTACTCACCCCATTCTGATGGAGTTTAAGATGTCTGCTATGTTTTGGGGTCTGTTATTAGTTGCTTTTGGCATTACGCTAATTTTAGAAACTATTTTAAAGATCGATATTCCTTTTTTCAAAATTATCTTTGCCTTAGCTCTAATTTATTGGGGACTATCAATCCTGCTTGGTACTTCAATTAAAACGCAAATCGACTCTACTTGTGAGTACATCAAAGTCGTTTTCGAAGAAAAACCGTAAAATATTTGCATTAGCAGCTAAAAGTAGTTAAATTAGTGCTAGTTTTTGTCGGGGCGTAGCGCAATTGGTAGCGCACTCGCTTTGGGAGCGAGGGGTTGTCAGTTCGAGTCTGGTCGCCCCGACCATTTTTCTATTATAAGGGGTAGTATGAAAAACAAATCACGCGGCACCGGTGTAGCACGGGTAGTAAAAAATCCTAAACATGATTCCTTTCGGCGGCCACAACCAATTTCCGAAGAGCGGGCCATTCACAAACCAATTACGCAAGAGCATCATAATCGCAAGCCGGAAATTCCAGATCATCATAAAGATTCTAACGAGCAAAACAATCAAAACAAAAAGTAGCTTGAGAAAATAGCTTGAGATTTGATGGCATCAGTTTTATTTTGACCATAATTATCGCACTGTTTGGCATATTAGCTATTTATAGTGCAACCTACACTGTACTGGTGCCGATCTCACTCTTATGTAAAAAACAACTTTTCGGGTTAATTACAGGTGTTGTAATCTACTTAATTTTTGCGAGCTTAAATTATCATAGATTATGCTACATGGGTTATTGGGCTTATTTTAGCGTGATTTTATTATTAGTTTTTACGATTTTACTGGGCTCAATTGGCATGGGTGCCCAACGTTGGATTAACTTAGGCATTATTAAATTTCAGCCCTCGGAACTCACCAAACTATTTTTACCAGCCTATATCACTTTTTATCTTAAATCTGAGAATAATCATCCCGCCTATAATTTTAAAACTTTTATCCCGTTGTTATTGGTACTAGCAGTCAGTACGATTCTAATTTTAAAACAACCTGATCTAGGCACCGCCATGTTAGTATTATCGGCCGGCTTAATAGTTTTTTGGCTGGCGGGCCTCACTAATAAATTTTTTCTGTGGAGCTTACTAATAGTTTTAATTTCTGGGCCCATAGTTTGGAACGGCTTACATGAATATCAGAAAAAACGGATTACGGTGTTCTTAGGTTTTGGTGATAAATCACGCGAGGGGTACCAGATTACGCAATCTAAAATTGCCATCGGTTCCGGCGGCTTTTTCGGCAAAGGCTTTCGGCAAGGCACGCAAAATAAATTAAAATTTTTGCCGGAAAGCCAAACTGATTTTATTTTTTCAGTAATCTGTGAAGAGCTGGGCTATCTAGGAGCGCTAATCTTATTAATTTTATATTTAGCTTTATATTGGCGCATATTTTGCTTTATCCAAAAAGTACCCAATTTTTTTCCAAAACTTTTAGCCTCCGGTTTAAGCGCACATGTGATTATTTCGACCATGGTAAACATGGGCATGGTGATTGGTTTATTACCAACAGTCGGTATCCCGTTACCATTAGTTAGTTATGGTGTTAGCAATCTCTGGATCACGCTGGCTAGTCTCGGCTGGGTCAACGGAATTCTTACGCAAGCTGCTAATGAACCTAAATTGCCGGTGTTTAGAAAAGCTAAGTCGATTGAAATAAATTAATGGTTCGATACACTCCTACGGAGCACTCACCACGAACGTACAAAATACTCACCATAAACGTCCTGTTATTTTGTGATTAGCTTCTAATTTTTGCTTGCACTTGTCGAATTAAATTAGCCCAATAAGCAAAATATAATTTTTCCCACTTAAATTTATTAGCAGCACTTTTAGCCTGTAATAAATTATATTGTGCCTCTAAAAACTCTTGAGTAACTGCTGCCCAGCTATTTACAATCACTACTGGTAAATCTGTATATAATTGATCTAGCGCTGAACTTAGCACTACTGGATAACAGCCCACTAAGAGCGCTTCCCAAGTGCGATGCGTATCTAGGCCATGCCCAAACGGACAGATCACAAACTTACTTTCGGACATATTAGTTAAATAAGTTTTATGATCGACAAACCCCTGATGATTATTATTTAAAAACACTTTGCACCAACTTTGATTTGCAAATGCTTGGTACGCTTCTGCGCGTGGACCGCCAGTGGTCAAACTAAAGTTTAAACAAGCTAGATATTTTTTTAGCTCTAAATTTAAATTTTTAGCAACAGCACTTGTGCTGCTATTACTATAATTGTTATTATCGAAACCTAAAATCTGACGAACTTGATTTAAATTATCGATATTACCATGCTCCCAGCGTCGATTAGCTAGACCTATGGGAATTGGAAAAAATTTGGGATGCTTAAGATTACCAGGGTTAACGCCAAACCACGCGATTAAATTAGTGCTATTATGTAAATCGTTAATATTAGCTTTAGTTAAACTAGTTTTATCAGAGTTATGAGTCACCAGAATATATTTAGTTTTGATCTTGGGCGCGTAAAGTGTAAAAAAGTATTCCAAGAAACAAGTTTTGACAAAAATTGTATCGCCAGTTTTAATTTTGCTTAAATCTAAATCAAGT